>WHSM01000258.1 GCA_009380105.1 Micromonosporaceae bacterium | reverse complement strand
GCCGGCGTCGCCGCCGCCCGGGATCAGCGCCATGCCCATCGGAATCAGCACGGCGATGGTCGTGGCGAGTGTCAGGTTGCGGGCGACGACCCGCACCCGGGTGATCTCGCCGATCTCCTGCACGATGTAGCGCTGCAGTCGGACCCCGGTGTCCATCGTGGTCGCGGCGAAGCTGACCACCACGATGGCGGCGAAGATGACCGCGAGGGATGTCGGCACGCCCAGGTTGCCGGCGAAGTTGCCGATGCCGTTGACGAAGTTGGCGACGCCGCCTCCGGACGCGGTGGCGAAGTCCGTGTACAACTCTCTCCAGTCGGCGGTGGTGGCCGCCACGCCGGCGGTGACGGCGAGGACCGACGCGAGGGCGAGCGAGCCCTCGCCGAGCGCGCCGACGTATCCGACGTGCCGGGCGTCGGTCTCCTTGTCAAGCTGCTTGGAGGTGGTGCCGGACGAGACCAGGCTGTGGAACCCGGATATCGCTCCGCACGCGATGGTGATGAACAGGAACGGGAACCAGTTCGGGGAGTCGGCCGGGATGTCGGTGTTCACCAGCGGCGCCACGATCAGGTTCCACCCGACCAGGGCGCCGAGCAGGATCACGCCGAGCGCGATGAACAGCTGGTGGGAGTTGATGTAGTCGCGCGGCTGCAACAGCATCCACACCGGGATCCGGGAGGCGATGAAGGTGTACGCGAAGAGCAGGATCACCCACAGGTTGCGGGGCTCGATCCCGAGGAGGCCGGCGAGCCCGTCCAACTCGATCGGGAGGGCCTGGCCGAGCGGGATCGTCAGGTACAGCACGATCACGCCGATGATCGACGGGATCAGCGCGGCGGAGCGGCTGCGGTAGATGTACTGCCCGATCCCGATCGCGAGCGGGATCTCCAGCAGGATCGGCAGCACGGCGCCGGGGAAGGCGACGAACAGGTTGCCGATCACGACGGCGAACACCGCGTTCACCAGCGTGAGCAGGAAGAAGATGATGAGCAGGAACAGGATCCTGGCTCGCTTGTTGATCACGTCGAGCGCGAGGCTGCCGATGCTGCGGGCGCGGTGCCGCACGGACACCACGAGCGCCCCGAAGTCGTGGGCTCCGGCGGCGAAGATAGTGCCGAGCACGATCCACGCGAGCGCCGGCCCCCAACCCCAGAAGACGGCGATCGCCGGGCCGACAATGGGCGCGGCGCCGGCGATGGACGTGAAGTGGTGTCCGAAGAGCACGTGTTTGTTGGTCGGCACGAAGTCGACGCCGTCGCGCATGCTGTGCGCGGGCGTGACGAAGGCCGGATCGAGCGCGTAGACCTTGCGTGCGAGGTAACTGGAGTAGTAGTGGTAGCCGACGTAGAACAACGCCAGCACCACGACCGCTACCAGGATGGCGGGCATGGCGACTCCTCAGTTTCACCGGCGAGTAGCCTTGACCCGCCGTGGTGGCAAGTCCCCGATCAAGCGTCTTGTGCCGAACGCTACGGCAAAAATTAACACCGGCGTAACCGTCGGAGAAGAGCGAATGTTGACCAATTTCCTGGACGCCTGGCGTGGCGCGGTGGCTGGTGAGCTGTGCTGGCTGGGCCGGGAGGAAGCTCCCGATGTGCTGCCGGTCGTCCCGTTGGAGTGGGACGGCGCGGCCTGTGTGGCGCTGCCGTACCGGCATGTGGACCTGGCGGACGAGCTGCGTGCCTCCGAGGTGGGTTTCGCCGTGACCGACCGGCACTCGCTGCCCGCTGGGGAACCCGGACGTGTGGGGATCGGGCGGGTCAGCGTCGTCGAGGACATCGAAGGGGACGTGTTCGCCGACAAGCTGCTGCCCCAGGAACTCGCCAAGTACCCGCCGTCCCGGGCTCTGGTTGACACTCTGATGCTGCGTCGGGAGAACTGGTGGTGGCTCCCGCGACTGCTGGTGCGGTTGGAGCGTGTGGAGCGCACGTCGGAGCTTCCGGCCAGAGCCGAGCCCGGGGACGCGTTGCTGCTGCGTGACGGCGTGGAGTTGCGGCTGGACGTCGTGCGCGCCGAGGACTGGGGCGCCGAGGAGATCGCGTTGCGCTCCGTCTCCGGCGCGCTCCTGTACGGCGACGGCGCGTCAGCGATCGCCATAGGGCACGACTACACCCGCCCGGATCTGGAGCGCTGGGAGCCGTGGGCGCGCCGAGGGGCGCTGCGCGGCGACCGGCTGACCGTCTCGGAGCGGATCGGCGCGCCCGTTGAGAAGCTGGAGCCGTACGGCCTCCTGCAGCGGTTGCGACGCCATCGGGACCTGGAGCGGACCTGCGTCGAAGCCGTCCGGCGAGCCGAGCGATCGAGGCGGTAACTTACGGCCCGTGCATGCGATATGTCCCACTATTCGGGGCGACATAACGGTCCGGTTTCCGGAAAAGCCGAGAAATACGTATGCTCCGCACCTGAGATGGTCCTGCCAGGGCGAGTCGCTCCGCGACCATCGGGTTACGCCGTGATGTATTGCGCAGCATGAGGCTCGGCATTTCGCCGCCCAGCGTCGCAGCCGCGGCCTTACAAATCCAGACCGCTCAACAGCGCGGCGGCGCCGAACCACCGCGCGGCGGCGCCGACCACCGCCCGACGGGGCGATGAGAATCCTTAGGAGGAGCCTTGGAGGGCACTGGCAAGTTGGTACGCGATCGAGTGCCTGAGCTGATCAGGAACGACGGCGGCGAGCCGAACACCCGCACCGCCCATGAGGCGGAGTACACGGCGTTGCTGCGCGTGAAGCTGCTGGAGGAAGTCCAGGAGTTCTTCGACTCGGACGCCGCCGACGAGCTCGTCGACGTGATCGAGGTGGTGTACGCCCTGGCTCGTGAGAAGGGCGTCGACGCCAAGCAGCTGGAGAAGCTTCGCGCCGCGAAGGAGGTCGCGCGCGGCGGCTTCACCGAGCGCACCGTGCTGATCACCGCCGTGGAGGACCCCGAGCCCGACGCCGCGCGCTGAGGCCGCCATGCGGCACGTGGTGGTCGGCGGCGGCATCGTCGGCCTCGCCGTGGCGCGGCGGATTCAACTCGACCGCCCAGGCGACTCGGTCACGGTGGTGGAGAAGGAGACCCGCTGGGGCGTGCACCAGACCGGGCACAACTCCGGTGTGCTCCACGCGGGCGTCTACTACCGACCTGGCAGCCTCAAAGCGAGGCTGTGCCGGGCCGGACGCGCCTCCATGGTCGACTTCTGCCGCCGGCACGGCATTCCCGTGGAGATCTGCGGAAAGCTCATCGTGGCCGTGGAGCCCGACGAGCTACCCCGGCTGCGCGACCTCCACGACCGGGCCCTCGTCAACGGCCTGGCGGCGCGCCTGCTGGAGCCGGCCGAGGCTGCCGAGCACGAGCCACACGCGGCGTGCGTGGCGGCGCTGCACGTCCCGGAGACTGGCGTCACCGACTTCGCCGCGGTATGCCGCGCGCTCGCCGGCCTGCTCGCCCAGCGGGGGGCGGATCTGCGGACCGGCGCCCGCGTGACCGGTATCCGGGCAACCGGGGTCCGCGGTGGGCGCGAGATCGTGGTCGAGACCTCCGCGGGCGAGATCGTCGCGGACGTGCTGGTCAACTGCGCCGGCCTGCACAGCGACCGGATCGCCCGCCTGGCGGGGCTGCGGCCTCCGGTGGCGATCGTGCCGTTCCGGGGCGAGTACTTCCAGCTGCGGCCGGAACGCCGCTCCCTGGTGCGCGGCCTGATCTACCCGGCGCCGGACCCGAGCCTGCCGTTTCTCGGGGTCCACCTCACCCGGGGCGTCGACGGCAGCGTGCACGCCGGCCCGAACGCGGTGCTCGCCCTGGCCCGCGAGGGCTACCGGTGGAGCCGGATCCGCCCCGGCGAGCTGGCCGGGACGCTGGCGTACCCGGGCTTCTGGCGGCTGGCGCGCCGCCACGGCCGGCACGGCGTGGCGGAGCTGCGGCGGTCGCTGTCCCGGCGGCGCTTCGCTGAGCGCCTGGCCCGGCTGGTCCCGTCCCTCACGGCCGCGGACCTGCAGGTCGCGGAGGCGGGGGTACGCGCTCAGGCCGTCACCCGCGACGGCGCCCTCGTCGACGACTTCCTCATCGTGAGCGCGCCGGGGCAGGTGCACGTGCTCAACGCACCGTCTCCGGCGGCGACGAGCGCGTTGGAGATCGCGAAAGAGGTGGTGCGCCGGATGCCGGCGTGATCTGCCCCACGTGCGCCGGGTGGGCGGTTCGTCACTCTGGGGATTCAGCCCGTACCGTGTGCAGGGTTCAGGCGGGGGGTCTGGATCATCTCTTGGGGGGACAGCACCGTGTTCGGAGCGCAGACAGCTCGCGCCGCAGCCGGCGTGTTCGCCGTGGCAGGACTGCTGGGCCTGGCCGCTTGTGGCGCCACGCCGCAGACCACGGCGGAGCGCGCCGCGTCGCCGAGCGCGTCGAGCAGTCCGTCGGCGGACGCGCCCAGCAAAGCGACCGAGGATCGGCGCCCGGTCGCCAAGGCGGGCGGCGTGTGCAAGCTGCTCAGCTACCAGATCGCGGAGCGCGCCACGGGGGTGGAGTTCGACATCGCGGCGGCCGGCAAGCACCAGAAGTCGAGCACGTGCGTACTGCAGGTGTACGGCCACGCGTACCCGGACCTGACGTTGACCGTCAGCCCGAGCAAGGCCGACACGAAGCACTTCTACGACAACGCGGCCCCGGACGGCGCCAAGCGCGTCGACAAGCTGGGCGAGGCGGCGTATCAGGCGCTCATCGGGGCGAAGGGCAAGGCGGGACCGGCCGCCGAGGTCGGCTGGCTGGCCGACGGCTCGATCGTGACGCTGCGGCACACCCACGAGGCCGGGGTGTCCGACGACCAGGCACGGGCCATGGCGTCAAAGCTCGTCACCCTGGCCCGGCAGGTGCAGAGCAAGCGCTGACGGCATCGAGGAGGCAGACGCGGCCCATCCGCGAGACCACGTGGGTTGTCGTCAGGGGTTCACGTCGAGCACCCGCACCGGCTGGCCGGTCCAGCGGTCAGGGGTCGCGGTGGCGATGAAGGCGCCGTCGGGGCGCTCGGGCGTCGGCTCGGCCGCGTGGCGGGTGTGCGCGGCGGCCCAGGTGGCCTCTCGGGCGACAGCCAGCGCGGCAGGCAGGTCGAGGTCAAGGGCGGTGAGGCCGGGCAGAGCCGCGAGATGCTCGGCGGTGCCGGGGCGGGCGCGGTCGGCCTCGACCAACGCGCACATCGGGGCGTACAGGTGCCATCCAGACTCCGTGTGCGCACGATGGATGAGGCGGGATGCCAGGATGTTGCCGCGGCTGGCGGCGATCATGGCGGTCTCGTCGAGGACGATGTGAACGGTGTCGCTCACCTCGCCTCCGCCTGGGCCAGGCGTCGGTCCAACTCGGCATCGAGGTCGGCTTGTTCGTCCGCGGTGGGGTCGTAACCATTCCAGGCGCGCAGTGTGGCGCGGGCGGCCCTGGCGCGCTCGGCGCGCTCGGCGGGGGTGAGCAACTGCGCGGCGAGGCGCGCGAGATAGGCGCGCAGAGACATTCCCTCCGCGGCGGCGACTGCGGCGAGGCGGTCGCGGGCGTCCGCGGAGATGCGGATGTTGGCGTCGGCCATGGCGACGGCCCCCTTCCTTCGCTCGCCTTAGGATACGGGTACGCACCCGTACCCGCAGCCACTCTGCAACACCAGGGACCCGACCACGCCACCGAGCGCCAACGCGGCCAGCAGGGCGGAGACCGCGCCATAGGTCTGGCCGATGTTGCTCAACAGCGACCAGTCCGTGCCGCCGTCGTCGCCCAGCAGCGGCAGGGCAAGCGGCGAGAGCAGCACCATGATCGCAGCGACCGTTGCGAGCAGAGTCAGGACGCTGATCAGTCCCAACCGGACCGCGATCCGGGAGAACCGCCGCGACGGAAAGGCCGTGCGATACCTGGTCACGGACTTCCCCTCCTGCTCCCGCTCAGCCAGGAAGGCAGGCCAGCGGTGACAACGGGCGGATCTGGCGATCGAAGAAGCACATGAACTCCTCCGAATGCGCGTACAGGTCGGCCAACTCAGCTCGGCACGCGGCGATCATCCGGTGGTCGTCGACACGCCGGGCCCCCGTGAGCGTTCCGGTGTCGTCGTACAGCACCTCGTACATCGTGGCGCGGCCCAGGATGACGATCTCGGGCAGCGGCCGGTCCCGCTCCCGGTCGGCGATCTCGCTCGCCAACACGACCCGGGTCCGCTCGCCCGCCTCTACTCGCACCTTCAACGCGCGCATCGACCATTGGACGTACGGGCTCGGTGGCAACTCCACTACTCGCACCCGTCGGCCCTCGAAGCCAAGATCGGCGATCCGGCGGTAGTGCTCGGCCGCTGACTGCCGGGTCTGCCCGATGAGCGCCAGCGCGCGGTCCCAGTCCCCGGCCACGGCGGCTTCCCAGCTCGGATTGCCGGGCTCACGAAAGTGCTGGCGTCGCTCCAGCTTCCAGAAGTAGTCCTCGATCCGCTCGAATCGGGGCCAGAAGTCGTCCAGGTACTCGTCGGCCGAGAGCATCTGACCCGGAGCCGAGTGAATC
>WHSM01000520.1 GCA_009380105.1 Micromonosporaceae bacterium | reverse complement strand
CTGACCAGGGTGCGGATCTGGCGCAGCACCACCGACAGCGGGGCCAGGTCGGCGCTGGACTCGCTGAACTCACCGATCGCGTTGCGGGCCCGGGCGATGTTCGACGAGTTCGCCTGCTCCCACGCCTCGATCCGGGCCTCGGCGGAGGGGCCGGAGTCCGTGGCGGCGAGCACCTCCGAGGTGAGCGCTGCCAGGGCCGCGTACAGGTCGTAACGCAGCGCCATCCGGGCGAGTGTCTGCCACCGGTCGTCGCGCGGCAGGTCCGAGACCCGGTCCAGCAGGCCGTCGACCCGGAACCGGTCCGACAGCGCGTAGTACACCCCGACCACTTCGCTGACGTCGCGACCTTGAGCGTGGGCGACCTCCACCACGTCGAGCAGGCCGAAGCCGTACATCAGGCGGGTGGACCACTCAGCGAGGTCGCGTGGCGCGCCCTGCTTGATCAGCCGCTCGGTCCACGTCCGCAGCGCCTCCCGCTCGGAGCCGCAGAACAGGTCGGCCAGATCCGGCAGGAGCCGCGAGACCCCGGGCTTGAGCCGGGCGACTTCGGCCGGCACGTCCACCGGGGTGCGGGTCTGCACCAGCCACCGCACCGCGCGGTCCAGCAGCCGGCGGCTCTCCAGCAGCACGGACACCTGCGCCGCGGCAGGGATCTGGTTGTCCAGCGCCTCCACGGCCCGCCACAGCTCCGGCAGGCCGTAGACGTCCCGCACCACCATGTACGCCCGCAGGATGTCGGCCTCGCTGGCGCCGGTCTCCTCGACCGCGCGGAACACGAACGTGGTGCCGCCCCGGTTCACGGCCTCGTTGACCAGACGGGTGGTGACGATCTCGCGGCGCAGCGGATGATCGCCGGTCAGCTCCGCGAAGCGCTCCCGCAGCGGCGTCGGGAAGTAGTCGACCAGCAGCGGCCGGGTCCACTCCTCGTCGGGCAGCTCCGAGGCGAGGGTCTCGTCTTCGAGCTTCATCTTCACGTACGACAGCAGCACCGCGAACTCTGGCGACGTCAGACCCTGCCGGTTAGCCGCGCGGGCGGCCAACTCCTCCTCGTCCGGCAGCGCCTCCAGAGCGCGGTCCAACCGGCCGCCGCGCTCCAGCTGGGAGATCAGCCGGCGGTGCACCGACAGCAGCGGCCCGGACTGGCGGCGGGCGTTGCCCAGCGCCACCGCCTGGTCGTAGTTGTGCGCGAGCACCAGCGAGGCGACCTCGTCGGTCATCTCGGCGAGCAGGCCGGCGCGCTCCCCGGCGGGCAGCGCGCCGACAGCGACCGCCCGGTTGAGCAGAATCTTGATGTTGACCTCGTGGTCGGAGCAGTCCACCCCGGCGGAGTTGTCGATGAAGTCGGTGTTTATCCGACCCCCGGCTGCGGCCCCCTTGGCATCGCCGCCGCGCAGCGCGCACTCGATCCGCCCGTGCTGTGTCAGGCCGAGGTTGCCGCCTTCGCCGACCACCTTGCAGCGCAGCTCCCGGCCGTCGACCCGCACCGGGTCGTTGGCCTTGTCACCGACGTCGGCGTGCGTCTCGTGGGAGGCCTTCACGTACGTGCCGATGCCGCCGTTCCACAGCAGGTCGACCGGGGCCCGCAGGATCGCCTTGATCAGCTCCGGTGGCGGCAGCTCCGTCACCGAGGCGTCGGCGATGCCGAGTGCCTCACGCGTTTCGGGTGAGACCGGGATCGACTTCGCGGTGCGCGGCCACACCCCGCCGCCCGCGCTGATCAGCGACCTGTCGTAGTCATCCCAGGTGGAGCGCGGCAGCTCGAACAGCCGTCGCCGCTCCGCGTAGGACGTCGCGGCGACAGGCGACGGGTCGATGAAGACGTGCCGGTGGTCGAACGCGGCCACCAGCCGGATGTGCTCCGAGAGCAGCATGCCGTTGCCGAACACATCGCCGGACATGTCCCCGACCCCGACCGCCGTGAAGTCCTGAGACTGGGTGTCCAGGCTCATCTCTCGAAAGTGATCCTTCACCGACTCCCAGGCGCCGCGGGCCGTGATGCCCATCTTCTTGTGGTCGTACCCGACGGAGCCGCCGGAGGCGAACGCGTCGCCGAGCCAGAAGCCGTACTCGGCCGCGATCTCGTTCGCGGTGTCGCTGAACGTCGCGGTGCCCTTGTCCGCCGCGACCACCAGGTAGGTGTCGTCGCTGTCGTGGCGCACCACCTGCGGCGGCAGCAGCACCTCGCCGGTGGTCGGGTCCAGGTTGTCGGTCACGTCGAGCATGGCCGAGATGAACATCCGGTAGCAGATCTTGCCTTCGGTGAAGAAGGCGTCCCGGTCGCTGGCCGGCGGCGGCTGCTTGAGCACGAAGCCGCCCTTGGCGCCCACCGGCACGATCACGGCGTTCTTCACCATCTGCGCCTTGACCAGGCCGAGGATCTCGGTGCGGAAGTCCTCCCGGCGGTCCGACCAGCGCAGCCCTCCACGCGCCACGGCGCCGAACCGCAGGTGCACGCCCTCGAACCGGGGCGAGCACACGAAGATCTCGAACCGGGGCCGGGGCAGCGGCAGCTCCGGGATCCGCTGCGGTTCCAGCTTGAACGCCACGTACGGCTTCGGCCTGCCGGCGAACTCGCCGCGGGTGTCGCGTTGGAAGAAGCTGGTACGCAGCGTGGCCAGCACCAAGTTCAGGAAACTGCGCAGGATCCGGTCCTGGTCCAGGCTCGTGACCCGGTCCAGCTCGGAGCCGAT
>WHSM01000504.1 GCA_009380105.1 Micromonosporaceae bacterium | reverse complement strand
GGCACGCGCATGCGCTGCACACCCCCTGCCGGCAGGAGAACGGCGCGTCCAGCCCGGCGTCGAGCATCACGTCGAGCAGCTTGCTGGTGCGGGGCCACGCCACGTGGTGGGTCTGCCCGTCGAGGTCCACTTCCACCGTGGACGGCTCCGCGTCCGGGGCCGCCGCCGGGGCCCGGGACGCGAACGGGTCGTCGACCAGCGACACGAACCGCTCCACGAAGATCCTGGTGCGCGGAATGCCGAGCCCGCGCAGCGCGTGGGTCGCCACGTCCATGAATGCGCCGGGGCCGCACACGAACGCGTCGTACGCGACGAACGGCTTCGCCAGCGCCGCGATGGCGGCCTCCGACGGCAGGCCCTGCACCGACTCCAGCCAGTGCTGCACCACCAGCCGGTCAGGGTGCTCCGCCGCGAGCTGGCGCAGTGTCGACGCGAAGATCACCGAGGTCTCGTCGCGGTTGGCGTACACCAAGTGGAGCTTGCCGCTGCCCCGCGCCAGCGCCGACTTGATGATCGACATCACCGGGGTGATCCCGCTGCCCCCGGCGAACAGCAGCAGGTCGTGATCGAAGGACCGGGGCGTGAACGTCCCCGACGGCGGCAGCACGTCGAGCGTCATCCCGGCCCGCACGTTGTCGCAGATCCAGTTGGAGCCGCGGCCGTCGGCGATCCGCTTCACGGTGATCGTCGGCGGCTCACCGGAGAACGGCGAGCTGCACAGCGAGTAGCACCTCGCCACGCCGTCGCCAGCGCCGGAGCCGCCGCGGCCGCCAGCGCCGTCGTCGCCGGAGCCATCGCTGTGGGGGATCCGCACTGTGAGGAACTGCCCCGGCCGGTACGAGAACGAAGCGTCCAGCACCAGCGAGTGCGCCTCGTCCGTCTCGTGGATCACGTCCAGGACCCGCACCGGGATCGCCTCAGCCATCGGCCACCTCCAGCGTTCCGTCGCGTACCGCCGCCTGAATGCTGTCGCGCAGCGCGCCGCAACCGGCGACGAGAGCGCTCGGGCCGACGGCGGCCGCGAACTCCGGGCACGACGCGGCCGGGTCCGACAGCCACTGCACGCTCGTGTGCTGAAGGCTGTTCTTCTTCACCAGCATCCGGGTGCCGCAGGTCTGGCAGGCCAGCGGCCGCAGCCCGCCCTCCAGGTAGAGCCGCTGGTCGGCCAGCGTCTCGGGCGGGACCACGCGCCCGGTCACGGCCCGGCCGACCTCGGCGCGGCCCGTCGCCGCGCGGGCGGTCACGACGGCTCCTGACGACGCGCCAGGTTCTGGGCGACCTCCTGCTCCCACACCTCGATCGCGCGGCTGGTGTCCACCTCGAACTCGAACCGCCGCGTCATGTCCTCGGTGACGTCCTCGACGTCGACGTAGAACTGCTCGTACCAGCGGCGGAGCTGGTAGACCGGGCCGTCCTCCTCGCACAACAGCGGGTTGTCGATGCGGGTCTTGTTCTTCCAGATCTCCACATCCTGCAGGAACCCGACCCCGACGCCTTTCGCGAACTTCGCGGCGAGCGCGTTGGCGTGCTCGTCGGTCAGACCGGGCAGCTTCTTGACGATCACGCCCCACTGCAGCACGAACGAGTCCGGCGTGACCGGGTAGTGGCAGTTGATCAGGATCGTCTCGATCTCGACTCCGCGATACGTGTTCCAGAGCTTGTCGATCATGTACGACGGCCCGAAGTACGACGCCTCCGAGCGCACCTCGGTCTCGCCGTTGTAGTTCGAGCCGGTGTTGACGTCGGGCCGGCCGCGCGTGTCCAGGTACTGCGACGCGATGTGGCCTTCGAAGACGTTCTTGAAGTACGTCGGGAACGCGTAGTGGATGTAGAAGAAGTGCGCCATGTCCACGACGTTGTCGATGATCTCGCGGCAGTTGGAGCCTTCGATCGTCACCGAGTCCCAGGTCCAGTCGCTCCACTCGTCGGAGAACACGCCGTCGATGCGGGGGATCGCCTGCTCCGGCGGCGGCGGATTGCCCTGGGGGTCGTTCCAGACGAAGAGCTGCTTGTTCTCCTCGCAGGTAGTCCAGGATCGGGTGCGGGCTCGCAGGGGGATTCTTTTCGCGTACGGGATCGCCTTGCACCTGCCGTCGCCGCCCCACCGCCAGTCGTGGAACGGGCAGGCCACCTCGTCGCCTTTGACGCTGCCCTGGGTCAGGTCGCCGCCCATGTGGCGGCAGTGACCGTCGAGCACGTGCAGCTGCCCGTGCGATTCGGCGAAGACCACGAGCTTGGCGCCGAACGCCTCGATCGCGTGCGGCTTGCCGTCCCGGAAGGATTCCGCGAGACCCAGGCAGTGCCAGCCGCGGGCGTACCGGGCGGGGGGCGCGCCGACGTCGATGACCCGCACCGCAGGCTCCGCGTTGCCCGGGGCCTTGTGGTTCGTCTGAGTCATCGCGCCCTCCTGGAGCTGCTCTCGGGCCTTCCAATACTGGAACACGTTACAGTTTTCGTCTAGTCTCATGGAAGCGCCGTCGTGGTATAGATTCTAGAACACGTTTCAGTCTACGAGCGAAGCGAGGCGGGCGCATGAGCGATGTCGCGGATGTCCTGGCCGGGGTGGTGGAGCTGCTGCCCGGGCTCCGGGAGAAGGCGCAGGAGACCGAAGACGCGCGGCGGATCTCCGAAGAGTCGGTCAAGGCGCTCGCCGACACCCGGTTCTTCAAGCTGCTGCAACCCGCGCGGCACGACGGCCTGGAAGCGAGCCCGGTCGACTTCTACCGCGCGGTGCGGATGATCTCCAGCGCATGCGGCTCCACCGGCTGGGTGTCCTCGGTGCTCGGGGTGCACCCGTGGCAGTTGG
>WHSM01000060.1 GCA_009380105.1 Micromonosporaceae bacterium | reverse complement strand
GTACTGCAGCGCGATCAGGCCGCCCATGCTGTGGCCGAGCACGAACACCGGCGCGCCCGCGTGGCGGTCGGCTGCGAACTGCGTCAGGGCGTGCACCCCGGACACCACCTCGGCCATCCGCCCGATGTTGCCGCGCACCCCGCCGCTGCGCCCGTGGCCGGCGTGGTCCACCGCGTACGTGGGGTAGCCGTCGCCCGCGAGCCGCTCGCCGACGTGGGCGTACCGGCCGCTGTGCTCGTGCAGCCCGTGCACGAGCGCGACGACGCCCTTGACGTCCGAGCCGTCGGCCGGCAGCCAGCCCTGCCAGTACAGGTCGCCCGCTCCACCGCTCAGAGAACCCTCGACATGCTCGGCCAACAAAGACCTCCTGGGATGCGGGCGGCGCTGGTTCGCTGAGGGTACTGGGCACAACCGGCGAGCGGCAGACGCGGCTGGCAGACTCACGGGCATGAAACAGGCCAAGGACTGGCGCGACATGATGTCCTGGAGCGCCGATCTGCTACACCGCGCCGCTCACCTCCGTCGACGACGAGGTGCGGCCCTCCTGCGACAGGCGTACGACGAGAACTCCTAGTCAGGCCTTGGGAGTTCGAAGAGGTTCATGAACGCCGTGGCGAAGCCGATGGAGCCCTTCACCTTGATCTTGCCCCGGAGGAAGAGGAACGTCGGCGAGGCGTTGCCCGTGGCCAGTCGCAGCAGGTCGGCCGGGCCGACGGTGATCTGCGTCTTGACGTCGTCCGGGACGTCGCGCATGACCGCGCACCGGCGGTCCTCGATGACCGCGACGTAGTGGTCGTGCCCGTCGGCGCGTTCGGCGCCGGTGACCCGGAACTCCATCACGTGCCGGCCCGCCCGGGCCCGCTCCGGGATGAAGTGCTCCGTCATCCGCCGGAACAGCTCGTCGAGCACTCTGCCGCGCAGCGCCGGATCGCGCGCCGCGTCCTCGATCTGGTCGCCGGAGGCGCGGGAGATGACACGGGCGAAGGTGCGCGCGTCCAGCTTCGACAGGTCCACGTCCGCGCCCGCGTCGGCGAGCCTGCCCAGCGCCGTCAGCAGCTCCACGAACTCCGCCCTGCTCAGCCGCTTCGGATCGATCCGGCGTCCCACCACGTCGATGTCCAGCGTCGCGAGCCCCGGGTCATCCGGCCGCAGATCCTTGAGCACAGCCACCAGCTCGCCGGGGCTGAGCCGGGAGATCGACTCCTCGCTGAGGTCAACGCCGCCCATCGTCACCACCTCCCGTTGATCAGGAGACTAGCCGCCGGCCGCTGTGTAGCGACGGACTCCGTCGTGGGTCTCCCTCCGCAGCTCTCCGCGGGCGGCGAGGAGTTCCAGGTGCGCCATGGTCTCGGTGACGGCCAGGAACTGGTTGAAGACGTCCAGGTCGGCGAAGCGCCGCCGGCGCCGGGTCCAGGGCAGCTCCTCTGCCGCCCGGTACGCCGTGTCCCGCCCGGACTCGACCACTGCCCGGCACTGCGCCAGCCGCTCGTCGTGGTGGGCCACCAGCTGGTCCACGCGAGCGTGCGTGCTGTCGGTGACCGGCCCGTGGGCGGGGAGCAGCCGCAGGTCCGGCATCGCGCGTACCCGCGCCAGGGAGTTCAGGAAGTCGCCGAGCGGCTGTTCCGCCGGGACCATCTCGAACCCGATCGACGGGGTGATGTGCGGCAGCACGTGGTCCCCGGCGAACAGCAGCCCATTGGACAGATCGGTGAAGACCACGTGCCCCTGGGTGTGGCCGGGAGTGGGCACGGCCTGGATCTCGCGGCCGGGCACCGCGAGCATGCTGTCCTCGGTGAGCCACTCGTCCGGCGGCTCCCAGTTGGACAGGTCCGGGATGTCGGAGCTGCCCAGCTGTTCCAGCCAGGCGACCAGCGGCTCGGCGCCGGCTTTGCGCAGCAGCGGGAGCTGCGGGTTCTCGCCGGTGCGCACCGCCTCGGAGATCGCCTCCAGGGCTGGCTTCTCACCGATGCCCAGGCTGACCTTGGAGCCGAACTCGCGCCGGATCGCGACCGCCTGGGTGTAGTGGTCGCGGTGCACGTGGGTGACCAGGAACCGGCCGATGTCACTGACCGTGCGGCCGATGGAGCGCAGTGCGGACTCCAAGCGCTGGCGGGACTCGTCCAACGCCCAGCCGCCGTCGACGAGCGCGAGATCGGCGCCGGTCTCGATGGCGTAGACGTTCACAGCGCGCAGCCCGTCGTGGGGCAGCGGCAGCGGGATCCGGTAGACCCCGGGCGCGACCTGGTGCGCGCCCGGCTCCGTCCAGTCCTGCGGGTGCTCCATCCGGGCAGCGTACCCAGCAGAAACAGGTTCTAATGATCTTGTCTGTGTGCGGTGCGCCACGGCCCGGCACGGCTGCGCGGCGCGCAAGATCTACTGACCGCGGGGCGCCGAAGCGGATTCCCGTCACTTAATGTGGCAGTCCACGGGGCTCTGACCTTGGGCGTCGCTTCCACGGAAAGACTGGCGGGCCAGTGGAGAACGCTGACAGCTCGGCTGTCGAGAACACCTGGGCACAGCCCGACGCCGTGCTGCGGGTGCTGTCCAAGCTCGACGCCACCCCGTCAGACCTCTACCGGCCGGCGCGGATCTCCCGGCACATGAAACTCCAGGTCGACGCGGCAGGACACGAGCGCCAGACCCAGAGTCGGGAGCTGCTGCGCGGCGGCCCGGGCGTCGCCCGCCGGATGATCAAAATGCTGCGCTGCAAGTCCTTGCCGCTCCCGCCGACCGTGCTCGCCGCCGAGGGGTGCCGACTCGAACGCTTCATGGCGGACACCGCCACCTTCACGTGCGCGTTCGAGTTCGCGCTGAACCGGCCGCTGCGGGAAGGCGAGCTGGCGATGGTGGAGACTACGATCCGCAACCCTCCCGGCCAGGACGACCAGTTCACCGCCTGGCGGCTGCGGCAGCACGTGCGCGAGTTCGTCGTGCAGGTCGACTTCGACCCCGGCCGGCTGCCGGCGCGGTGCGTCTACTACCACCAGCCGTCGGCCGGCGACCCGCCGCAGACGGTCGAGGAGCGCGTCAGCCCCGAAGGCTGCGCGTCGTTCCAGTTCGCCACCATCGACCCGGTCCCGGGCATCTACGGAGTGCGCTGGGACTGGCCCTGAGCCGTCGAGAACTGTCCGGCACCCGACACCGTTGCTGGAAGTAATCCGCTGGGCCGGGGGCGCCGGGCCGGAACATACTCAGTGCTGTGACAGCCGCGGCACACACCGCAGCGGCCCACGTGGACGGGCTGTCGACCGCCGCGCCGCTGGTGGGCCGCGCGTCAGAGCTCGCCGTCATCGCGTCCACCCTGAACGGCGCGCTCCCCGCTGTGCTGCGGTTGGCGGGCGAGCCCGGCATCGGCAAGTCCCGGTTGCTGACCGAGCTGGCAGCCAGCGCCGACGCGCGCGGCTGGCTGGTGCTGGAAGGCGCCGCCGCCGAGTTCGCCGAGGATCTGCCGTTCGGGGTGTTCGTCGGGGCGCTGGACGACTACCTCGCCGCGCTGGACGACAGGGCGCTCGCGCGGATCGATCCAGCCACCGCCGCGCTGCTGGCGGCGGTGTTCCCGGCGCTGCGACGCGACATCGCGGCGCCGGCGCTCGCCCTGCCGAACGAGCGGTACCGCATCCACCGCGCGGTGCGCGCGCTGCTGGCCCGGCTCGCTGGCGCGGCGCCACTCCTGCTCGTGCTCGACGACCTGCACTGGGTCGACACGGCCAGCGCGGAGCTGCTGACGCACCTGCTGGCGTATCCGCCTCGGGGCCAGGTGCTGATCGCGGTCGGGTACCGGCCGGCGCAGCTCCCCGAGCGCCTCCGCGCGGCCCTCGACCGCGGCCACGCGGCCGGCCGGGTCGTCGGCGTCGAGCCCGGCCCGCTCTCCCGCGACGACGCGCGGGCGTTGGTCGACGGGCTCGTGCCGCGGGCCGAGCTGCCGGTCATGTACGCCGAGTCCGGCGGCAACCCGTTCTATCTGCTGGAGCTGGCGCGCGCCCTGCTGGAGTTGGCGCGCGCCGCGCCTCCCGGACGCGCGGCCGACCGCGCCCTCGCGGACATCTCCCGCCAGGCGCCGGCTGCCGTCGCCGCCGCCATCCGACAGGAGATCGCCGCGTTCCCGGCCACCGCGCGCTCCCTGGCGCAGGGGGCGGCGGTGTCCGGCGAGCCGTTCGACGTCATCGCCGCCGCTGTGGCCGCCGACATGCCACAGTCCGACGCGCTCGGCCCGCTGGACCAGCTGATCAGCGCAGGGCTCGTGCTCACGACCGACGTCCCGCGCAGGTTCCGCTTCCGCCACCCGCTGGTACGCCGCGCCGTCTACGAGTCCGCCGGACCCGGCTGGCGGATCGCCGCACATCAACGGCTCGCCGAGGCGCTGCGCGCCCAGGGCGTGCCGCCGACCGAGCTGGCCCACCACGTCGCGGCCGCGGCGCAGCCCGGCGACCAGCAGGCGATCGACGAACTGACCATCGCGGGACACGCCCTCGCCGGCCGGGCGCCATTGCTCGCGGCCCGCCGGTTCGGGGCCGCCCTACGGTTGCTGCCCGGCGGGGAGACCTGTCGCCGGCTGGACCTGCTGCAGGCGCGGGCCGCGTCGCTCGGCGCGGCAGGGTGGCTGACGGAGAGCCGCGCCGCGCTGATGGAGGCGATGGCCCTGGTCGCGCCGGGCGATCCGTACCGGGTCCAGTTGGAAACCCGCTGCGCCGGGGTCGAGCATCTCCTCGGGCTGCACCCCGACGCTCACCGTCGTCTGAAGTCGGCGCTGGACACCCTCTCCGACCGCGGCGGCGCCCCCGCCGCCGCGTTGATGACGGAGCTGGCCGCGGACGCGCTGTGGCGCACCGACTGGGAGGCGATGCGCCGCTGGGGACAGGACGCCTCGGCGGCCGGGCGACACCTCGGCGACCGCGCGATCGAGGCGGCCGCGCTGGCGCTGCTGGCGCTCGGGGAGTTCGGGCTGGCCCTCCCGGAGCAGGCCGAGGACGCGCTGCTCGGCGCCGCGACGCTGGTCGAGTCGCTGACCGACGCGGAGTTGGCGGCCCGGCCGGACGCGAGTTTCTACCTGACGCATGCGGAGTTCGCGTACGAACGCTTCGAGCGGGTGGTGCGGCACGCCGACCGGGGTCTGCGGCTGGCGCGCGCCACCGGGCAGGGCCAGTTCTTCATCGGCACCCTGTACGCCAAGACCGCCGCGCTCACGTTCCTCGGCCGCCTGGACGAGGCGCGGGAAGCCGCGGACGAAGCCGTGGACAGCGCGCTGGTCACCGGCAACGACAACCAGCTCGGCTTCGCGTTGCAGGCGCGTACCCGGGTCGCCACCGCGACCGGCGACCTGGACGTCGCGGTCGTCGCCGGCGAGGAGAGCGCCGCGCTGCTACGACGACTCGGCCCGTCGGTGCTGGTGGCGGGCAGCGCCTGGACCCTGGGCGAGGCGTTGCTGGAGGCCGGCGACCTGGGCGGCTGCGTCACCACGGTGCTCGACGCCGTGGGCGGGCCGAACGCCGAGCGCGCGGCGGGCGGGTTCCGCTGCCGGGCCTGGCACCTGCTGGTCCGCGCCGAGACAGCGCGAGGGCGCCTCGACACGGCCCAGTCCTGGTTGGACCGGATCGACGCGATTCTGCCGCGACTGACGCCCAGCGGCGTGCCCACCACGATGGCCGAGACCGCCCGCGCCTGGTTGCTGCTGGCCCGCGGCGAGGCCGGACCCGCGGCGACGGCGGCGCTCGCCGCCGCTGAGGCGGCGGACTCGGCGCAGGCGCGGCTGGAGGCGTCCCGGGCCCGGCTGCTCGCCGGGCGCGCGCTCGGCGCCGCCGGGCTGCGCGACCAGGCCGTGGAGCTGCTGGAGCGCGCCCGCGCCGAACTCGACCACTACGGCGCGCACCGCTACCGGGACGAAGCGGTCCAGGAACTCCGTAGGCTCGGCAGACGCGTCGGGCGCGGCGGGCGCCGCGGCAACGGCGGGCCCGGGCTCGACGCGCTCAGCGAGCGTGAGCGCCAGATCGCCGAGCTGGTGGCCGAAGGCAGGACCAACAAGGAGATCGGCGCCGAGCTGCTGCTGTCGGTGCGCACGGTCGAGCGGCACCTCACCCACATCTTCGGCAAGCTCAACGTCGCCTCGCGCGCGCAGCTCGGCGCGTCCCTCCGGTCCTGAGAGCCGCCCCGTTCAGCCCGCCCGCTGCGCCGCGATCATGTCCCGATACCAGTGGAAAGAATCCTCGGGGGTACGGGCGAGCGTGCCGCAGTCCACGTGGACCAGCCCGAACTGTCAGACGCGGTCGAACTGTCAGACGCGGTCGAGCGGGCGGTGCGGCTGCGCCGGCAGCTCGACACCGATCCGGTCGCCGGGGCGGACCACGCCGCCGGTGAGCACGACGGCCATCACCCCGGACTTCCGGACCACCGTGCCGTCGGGCGCCCGGTCCAGCACCGCCGCCATCAGGCCGTCCTGCAGCCCGTTGAGCTGGACACACGGATTGCGCAGGCCGGTCACCTCGATCACGGCCGCCGGACCGAGACGCAGGCGCGTGCACGTCGGCAGGCCCAGCAGGTCCACTCCCTCGGTGGTGACGTTCTCGCCCATCTGGCCGGGTCCGACAGCGAACCCGGCGGCGCGCAACTCGGCGTGCAACTCCGCGTGGATCAGGTGCACCTGACGCAGGTTCGGCTGGCTCGGGTCGCGCGCCACCCGGCTGCGGTGCTTGACCGTCGCGCCGGAGTGGGCGTCGCCTTCCACGCCCAGGCCGGGCAGCAGCCGGATGCTGTCGCAGGTCGGTTTGCTGAACGTGTGCGTCGCGCTGAGACTCACCGCCGTGACCATGCCCACGGCGTCGATCTCACCACTCCCAGCGGATCCCGTGGAAGCCAGGTTCCAGGCCGGACTCTGTGACGTGCGCGACTCGGCCGCCGATCAGCCGGATCTCCTCCCGGTCCTTGTGCGGACTGTGGGCGTCCAGGCGCCAGATCCGATACGCCGCGCGGGGCGGCGTCGGGGTTTCCCACCGCACGTCGAGGTCGAAGTGCGCGTCAGGATCGCGGAACCAGCGCCCGGTGTACCCGCGGAGCCCGTCGCCCTTCCCGGACAGCCGGTACTCGACCGGATACGTCTCACCCCGGGACAGCGTCCGGTCGAAGAGCAGCTCGGCGACGAGCAGGCCCGCGGCCCGGCCGGTGCGCACCCGGCCGAGCCGGCACGTCGGTCCGGCGGTGAGCTCTGGCAGCGGAGTCTGCTCCGAGGAGTGGTACAACGTCACGTGCCGGTCGACGCCGGAGCGCCGCGCCCCCACCACGAGCCGCTCGTCGTTCTGCCAGTCGGCAGGTTCAGGTCCGATCCGGGTCCGCTCGTACGTGCTCACCACTGTCGTCGACCGCTCGGCCGCGTCGAGCTGCGCCCGCAACACGTCGGCCCGGGCGCGCGGCGTGCCCGGAACCACCTCGTGCCTGCTGTGACGACGCGGCCCCAGCAGCCGGGACAGGCCCTCGGCCGGCACCTCGAGCACCTCTTCGAGTGCGGCCAGCGCGCGCCGCGACCGCGCCTGGCCGGGCCGGCTCACGCCGCGCTGCCAGTTGCTGAGCGTGGAGACGCTGACCCGATGACCCCGCGCCGCCAGCCGATCCCGGAGCCGTTCCAGGCCGAGGCCCCGGACGTCGATCGCCAGCCGCAGCGCCATGTGGAATGGTCCACACCTGGTCGCGGTAGTTCGCGTCCAGCCACTGGTCTGTCTGGTCAGGGTCGTCGCCGTCGATGAGGGTGCGCGGGGAGTTGAACTCGTCCAGCGCGTAGAAGCGGGGGACGAACAGGTGGCGTGGCGTGGTGGCGAACGCGGCATGCCACGCCGGGTCTGTGATCGCGCCGTCCTCGCGCAGCTTGTCCGCCAGGGCGGCGGCCTGGTCAACCCAGTCGGTCATTCGCGTTTCCCTTGGTCCGTCTTACGACGCCTCGCCTGTCTGCCCGAGGACGACTCCGCGCTGGGCGTAGAAGAGGTCCAAGTCGGACCACGGGACTCTCGCGTGGCGCTGGGATCGGCCAGGTAGGCCGGATGGGTTGTGGATCACGACGGCGTCGGGGGTGGCGCCCACGGCGAGCACGAGGTGGCCGCCGCGTCGTGGCGGCGCGGGGTCGAGTGTGCGGATGGAACGGTGGACGGAGAGCATGACGAGGCGGCCGTCGGCGATCTGCCGGGGGATCTCGGTCGCCGGAAGGTCGGGCCGGCACTCGGCAGCAAGGCCCCAACGGTGTCGGGCGTATTCGGCGAACGGCGCGTAGAGCAGCCCGTCGAGGCCGCCGTCGCGTTTGACGTAGGCGCCGGCATCGAGGCATTCCTGCGCCAAGCGCACCGACGGTGGCGCGACGCCGCGCCAGTGGTCGAGGACCATGCGCAGGCAGGCCACGCCGCACAGTCGCCCGGCCCACCATTCGTACTCTTCCGATGTCGTGGCGCCAGAGTGCGCCCATCGCGGGTCGTCGGCTGCGCGCGTGGCGCCAGTGACAATGTCGGCGACCAGGTCGGCGGACTCCCATTGTGAGTAGTACGGGACAGGGTGAACGACGGAGTCGATCACCGTTGGGAGATCGTTCATCGTCCCGGAACCATAGTCGAGGTGATCGGTGTGGTGTGCGCCGTTGCCAGGATGTGGCGGATCAGGTCGGTGTGGCTGATTCCGGCGGCGCGCGCCATGGTCGCGAGGTTCCCCCGCGTCGACAGGCCGGGTGCGGTGTTGATCTCCAACATGGCGAGGCGGCCGGTCGGGGTGACCATGAAGTCGACGCGGGAGACACCGTGCGCGCCGATGAGCCGATGCGCCCGAAGCGCCAGTTCCCGCAACCGCTCGGTCACCCGTCCTGACAGGGTCGAAGGGCAGTTCTCCATGCGCTGCGCCGGGTCGTGTTTGGCGGTGTAGTCGTAGAACTCCCGGCCGGTCTCGATGTCGAGGACGGGCAGCGGCGTGAGCTCTCCGTCGATGTCGAGCAGGCCCACGGTGCATGGTCGGCCGCAGATCAACTCCTCGACCATGTAGGAGCAGTACGGCTGGTCGCGGGATGCCGTGATCAACGCAGCGAGGCGCCCCTCGTCGCAGGCGATCGCCGCGCCCAGGCTGCCGCCGCCGGAGCAGGGCTTGAAGAACACCGGATAGCCGAGCACGTCGCCGACCGTCGACGCCAATTCCTCTGCCTGGAGATCGCGGTCCAGAACCACCCATCGCGGCGTGTCGAGCCCATTGCCGGCGACCAGGGTCTTGAACGCCGGCTTGTGCATTCCGACGGCTGAGGCCAACACACCCGACCCGGTGTAGGGCAAGCCGATCGTCTCCAGCATCCCTTGGATGGCGCCGTCCTCACCGCCCGGGCCATGCAGGGCGATGAACGCGATGTCGATCCGGCCCGGCAGCGCGACCGGATCCATCTGCGCCACATCGATCAACTCGGCGCTGTGTCCCGATTCAGCGAGTGCTTTAGCTGCGGCTTCGCCCGAGGCCAGGGAGCCGCGACGTTCGGGCGACCTACCGCCATAGAGAACCCCCACGCTCACCGCGACCACCTCTGCCGTGGAAAGCCGGAGCCGACCGTCGCGCGGCCGGTCCACATCAGGTCGGGCCAACCCTCGTCTGGGTCGGCTTCGCTGCGGCGCCGCATGTGGAGGACGGCGTTGGCGTACCGGACGGCAGGGCAAGGCCGGTGGCTTCCGCAGCCGCACCGGCCGAGGAGGCGCTGCCACCATCGAGGCCGGTGCAGTTCCAGGATCCGAACCGGATCGGCGGCGTACGTGTGATCGATCAGCCACGGCGTCATCCTGACCGCACCTCTTCGTCCGCGTGGTGGGTTCCGAGGGCACCGAGGCGGACGGGGCTGTCCCCAGAACGGTTGTCCTTAGCCGTTCCCCCACGCGCCCGCCTCGGGCCGTCTCGGACTTACGCGAATGACCTAACTCGGTCACAATGTGTGTCGACAACTGCGCCTGGAATGTCTAAGACAATCTGACGACACGCACGAACTGGATGGGGGCCGGAACCGTGGTGGACGCCGAGGCTGTCGCGGAGGCACGGCGAACGTTGGGCCGTCTGCTCGCGTCGCACCGTCGTGCCGCCGGCTACAACCAGTACCAACTCGCGTCGCGGATCGGCTACCGGCGCAGCACCGTCGCTAACGTCGAGACCGGCCGCCAGCAGACCGTGCGCGTCTTCTGGGAGCGGTGCGACCAACTCCTGGACGCGGACGGCGCGCTGGCTCGTGGGCACGATGGCCTGGAAGCATTGGCCCGCGAGCAGCACAGGGCCCGCGCAATCGAGGAGGCACCCACGAAGCGCCGCGACGTGACCAAGCTTCTCGCCTTGCTGCCCGCCGCCGATGCCGGGTTGATGTTCTCTGCGGTCGAACGGCTCGGGCTTCAGACAGAACGGGTCGACCAGAAGCTCGTCGCAGGGCACGCGGAGGTGGCCGAGAACTTGGCGGGACTGTACCGCGGCGGCGACCCGCGCACCGCGCTGCCGATGGCCGTCAACTACGCGGAAAGTCTGCTGGAACTGCTCGACGCGTCTATGGGAGATCGAGAGCGCAGCGAGTTGGCCGCGATCGCTGTCGGGGTCCATTGTCAGGTTGGCCTATGGGCCTGCCACATGCACAAGCCGGCGGTGGCGTATCGCCACCTCGCGACGGCGTGTGACCTGGCGGCCAGCACCCGTGACCCAGCGCTGCACGCGAGGGCGCTCGGCGCGTTCAGCTATCTCTTCTCGTCGGCCCCGCGCGGAGGAACAGGCGGACAGCCAAGGCGAGCGTTGGCGTTGCTCGACGCGGCGTTGACTCGCGCCGAGCGCTCCGACGACTTCACCAAGGGCTGGCTCGCCACGTGGCGAGCCGATCAGCACGCGACGCTCGGCAACCTCAGAGCCGCGGCCGCTGACATCGAACTGGCCGGGTACAAACTCACCGCCACAGAGCCAGCCCTGCATAGTGGCTTCTTCTCGCGACGCAACTACGGGTACGGGATGACAGAGCATCTCCGGAGCGTTCGGGGAGTGGTGCTCGCGCTTCACAAGCAGGCCGACGAAGCCGACCACACTTTCAACCAGGTGCTCATGGCGGCGGCGAACATGCGCCGTCGAATCGCGACCTACGGACACATCGGCATGGTCCAAGCGGCAACGCACCACCCGGAGGCCGCCTGCGACGCGCTGCGCCGAGCGGCGACGCTCGCGGTGCGGGAACGGTACGCGATGGGTCTGGCCCGCGCGGTCGGCGTTCGTCATCGATTCCCCACCCGTTGGGCTGGCCAGCCGTGCGTCCGGGACCTCGATGATCAGCTAGCCGCGCTTGCGGTCACCTGAGAGGCGGCGATGGAGTACGTCAGGCTAGGCAACTCCGGACTCAAGGTCTCCCGAATCTGCCTCGGGATGATGAGCTTCGGCGACCCCGGTTGGCGTGAGTGGATGCTGGACGAGGCCGCCGCCGAGCCCATCGTGCGCAGCGCTGCCGAAGCCGGCGTGACGTTTTTCGACACCGCTGACGTCTACTCGCACGGCGTCAGCGAGGAAATAACAGGAAGGTTGCTCAGGAAGCTCTTCCCACGCCGGGACGACTACGTCCTCGCGACCAAGGTCTGCTCGGCGATGGGACCCGGACCCAACGACCGCGGCCTGTCACGCAAGCACATCATGAGCTCGATCGACAGCTCTCTCCAGCGCCTCGGCGTTGGCTACGTCGATCTCTACCAGATCCACCGCTGGGACTACGACACGCCGATCGAGGAGACGATGAGCACGCTGGACGACCTGGTGAGGGCCGGAAAGGTCCGCTACATCGGGGCGAGCAGCATGTACGCCTGGCAGTTCACGAAAGCCCAACACACCGCCGAGACGCATGGCCAGTCGATGTTCGTGTCGATGCAGAACCACTACAACCTGGTCTACCGGGAAGAAGAACGCGAGATGATCCCGCTCTGCCGGGACATGGGCGTCGGTCTGATCCCGTGGAGCCCTCTGGCACGCGGCCTGCTCACGGGCAGTCGACAGCGCGGCGACACGACGACGACCGCCCGCGCGCAGAGCGACGCCTTCGCGTCACAACTCTACGACGAGCACGACCTCGACGTCGTCGATCGCGTCACGGACATCGCCAGAGAGCGCGCTCTGTCTCCTGCGAAAGTCGCGTTGGCCTGGCTGCTCCGCAAGCCGCACATCACCGCGCCGATCATCGGCGCCACGAAGGTGACGCACCTCGATGATGCCATCGCGTCCCTCGACGTGTCGCTCGCCGACGAAGAGATCCAGCGTCTGGAAGAGCCCTATCGCCCCCACAGCGTCAAAGGCCACGTGTAGCGAGGTCATGATCTACGGCATGGGGCGCTCAGTGACACGCAAGACTCGAGAGAGTCCCGCTGTGCGCCCCATGCCTCGGATCATGACGCGGGTGGCCCATGCCTCGGATCGTGAGACGCGGGGTCAGAGGTTCTTGGTGTGGCCTACCAGGTCGGTGAGCGAGTCCTTGGCGTCGCCGAAGAGCAGCGTGGTCTTCGGGTCGTGCAGCAACTCGTTCTCGATGCCGGCGAACCCGGGCCGCAGTGAGCGCTTCAGGAACACCACCTGCTGCGCCTCGTCCGCGGCCAGGATCGGCATCCCGTAGATCGGCGAGCCGGGCGCGGTCCGCGCCGCGGGGTTCACCACGTCGTTGGCTCCCACCACGAGCACCACGTCCGCCGTCTTGAACTCCGGGTTGATCACGTCCATTTCCTTGAGCTGCTCGTACGGCACGTCCGCCTCGGCGAGCAGCACGTTCATGTGGCCCGGCATCCGGCCGGCGACCGGGTGGATCGCGTACTTCACGTCGACACCGCGGGATTCCAGCACGTCGGCGAGATCCCGCAGCGCGTGCTGCGCCTGGGCGACGGCGAGGCCGTACCCGGGGGCGACGATGACTTTCCGGGCGTACCCGAGCAGGATCGCGACGTCCTGGGCGCTCGCGGAGCGCACCGGCCGGTCGGTGGCGGCAGTGGCTCCGAGGGTGGAGCCGCCGCGGAGCGCGCCGAACAGGATGTTCACCACGGACCGTCCCATGGCGCTGGCCATCAGCCGGGTGAGCAGGGTGCCGGACGCGCCGACCAGGGTGCCGGCGACGATCAGCAGCGTGTTGCCGATCACGTAGCCGCTGGCCGCGACCGTGATGCCGCTGAACGCGTTGAGCAGCGAGATCACGATCGGCACGTCGGCGCCGCCGACCGGCATCACCAGCAGCAGCCCGAGGCCGAGGCTCACCGCGCCCAGCGCCAGCGCGACCCACAGCGGCGCGCCGAGAGTGACCCAGACGCCGCTGCCGACGGCGGCCGCGATGCTGAGCACGAACACTGCCGGCAGGCCGGGGAAGATCATGGGCCGGCCAGTGACCAGCTCCTGCAGCTTGGCGAAGGTGAGCAGCGAGCCGGACAGGGTGACCGAGCCGATCAGGACGGTGAAGCCGGCCACGGCGAGCTGCGACCAGCCGGCGCCCCGGCCGCCGGACAGCTCCAGCACCGCGACCAATGCGCCGGCACCGCCGCCGACGCCGTTGAACGCCGCCACCATCTGCGGCATCGCGGTCATCACCACGCGCCGGGCGGCGACCGCGCCGACCGCCGCGCCGACGGCGAGTGCGGAGAGGATGTACGGCAGGTTGTCGGGCCGCTCCGAGAAGAACACGACTAGCACCGCGACCAAGGCGCCGATCGCGCCGATCAGGTTGCCGGTGCGCGCCGTCTTCGGCGACGAAAGCGCCTTCAGGGCGATGATGAAGCACACCGCCGCGGCGAGGTACGCGAGCGCGGGCCATCCAGTGGTCATGCCGCGGGCTCCTTGCCGTCGCCGTCACTTCCGGAACCGCCGGAGCCGCCCGCCTTGGCCGCGGGGCGGCGGAACATCTGCAGCATCCGGTCGGTGACCACGAAGCCGCCCACCAGGTTGATCGAGGCGAGCGCCACCGCGACCAATGCGACGGCCAGCAGCACCGGCGAGGTGGCCTGGCCGGCCACCACCACGGTGCCGACGAGCACGATGCCGCTGATCGCGTTCGAGCCGGACATCAGAGGGGTGTGCAGCGTGGAAGAGACTTTCGAGATCACTTCGTAACCGGCGAAGCCGGCCAGCACGAGGACTGTGAGGAGTGCGATCCCGTCCACAGAGGGTCCTCCCTAGGACTCATCGAGAAGAGCCTTGGTCGCTTCGTTGCGCACTTGGCCGCCGTAGGTGACACAGCATCCGGCGATCACCTCGTCGTCGAGGTCCGGTGCGATCTTGCCCTCCTGCGTCATCAGGAGCAGCAGGTTGACGATGTTGTTGGCGTACAGCCGGCTGGCCGCTCCGGGGATCTGGCTCGGCACGTTCTCGCCGCCCCAGAGGGTCACGCCGCCGACGTCGATCTCCTCGCCGGCGACGGCGCCTTCGATGTTGCCGCCGGTCTCCGCGGCCAGGTCGACGGCGACCGAGCCGGGGCGCATCCCGGCCAGCATCTCGGTGGTGACCAGTCGGGGGGCGGAGCGGCCCGGGACAGCGGCGGTGGTGATCAGCACGTCGGAGTCGGCGATGTGCGGCGCGAGGAGCTCCTGCTGCTTGCGGGCGCGGTCCTCGGCCATCTCGCGGGCGTACCCGCCGGCGCCGTCCAGAGTCGGCAGCTCCAGCTCGACGAACCTGGCCCCGACGCTGCGCACCTCGTCGGCAGCGGCCTCGCGCACGTCGTACGCGGAGACCACGGCGCCCAGGCGCTTGCACGTGGCGATGGCCTGCAGCCCGGCGACGCCGGCGCCGAGCACCAGCACCTTGGCGGGCGGAACGGTGCCGGCGGCAGTCATCAGGAGCGGGAAGAAGCCGGGGTACCGGTCGGCGGCGATCAGCGCGGAGCGGTATCCGGAGACCATGGCCTGCGACGAGAGCGCGTCCATCGACTGGGCTCGCGAGATCCTGGGGATCAGCTCCATGGCGAACGCGGCGATCCCGGAGTCGCGTGCCGTGCGTACCAGATCAAGCTCCTGGGACGTCGGCAGGAACGACACGGTGATCGCGCCATCGGCCAGCTTGCCCAGCTGCTCGACGGCCGGCGGCTGCACGCTGAGCAGCGCTTCGGCTCCGTCCAGCGCGTCGGGTGAGACCGTCGCCCCGGCCTCGCGGTACTGGTCGTCGGCGTAGTGAGCGTTCTCGCCGGCGCCCGGCTCGATGGCGATGTCGAGCCCCGCCGCCGCCAGCTTCGCGATCGCGGCGGGCACCAGCGCGACGCGGCGTTCACCGGGTCGGGTCTCACGGGGTACGGCAGCCTTCACATGGCGGACCTTAGTACACATTCAAGGACAGTGGATGTGATGAACGTCCCGTCTGATAGGACTGCGGCCCACACTTTGGGACCAGCCCCCCGCCCAAGGCGCAAGACCCAAGATCGCCATTCTGGGGTACGAAGCTTCAGTCCCGCGTCGCGTTCGTACCCCAGAAAACTGATCTTGGCCATGCGGGACGCCGCACCTCTGGTGAGACCCCTTTGTCTCATCTATGCTCGATCTATGTCTCAGGAGACGGCGGAGCCGGCCGGTCTGATCGAGAGCGCTCTGCTCGACGCCACCGAAGCCGCGATCGCGACGTACGGGGTGTCCCGGCTATCCCTGGAGCGGGTCGCCGAGTGCGCCGGGGTCTCACGCGCGACCATCTACCGGCGCAACGTCACC
>WHSM01000510.1 GCA_009380105.1 Micromonosporaceae bacterium | reverse complement strand
TGGTCTGCCAGGTCGCCACTACCTTGGACTGGACTCGCGACCCATTCGACCGGCTGATCTCCGCGCAGGCGATCGCCACCGGAACCCCGCTAGCGACCAAGGACCGCGTTATCCGCAAGCACATGTCGCTCGCCTGGTGGGTAGGTTCCTCGTGAGCTCCGCGGGCTCTCGACCGTTTCCATCGCAGGTCGAGCGTGCTCGGCGTCCGGCCGGCTGCGCGTTGGTCGGGCGGCGAACGCCGTCGCCCAGCGGGGTGGCGCGTCGGCGGCTCCCCGCAGCACGCCGCTTGCGGGATCCTCGCCGTCCGGGAGCCGGCCGAGGTCGCCTTCCGGTTGCAGCACGTCACGCACCACCATCGCCATCAGGTAGAGGGTGGCGAGGATCCTGACGACCGTCGCGATGTCGTACCACCAGCCCTGCTCGCCGAAGTAGCCGCCGATGTGCATCCAGACGGCCGCCCAGTACGCCACCTCGGAGGCCTGCCAGATCGCCCAGTCGCGCCAGTTCGGCCGGGCCAGCACCGCGAACGGCAGCAGCCACAGCACGTACTGCGGCGAATAGACCTTGTTCACGACCAGGAACGCGGCGAGCGCCAGGAACCCGAGTTGCGCGAGTCGAGGACGGCGCGGCGCGCGCACCGCGAGGACGGCGATGCCCAGACACGCCACGGCGAACAGGGCCGTGGAGATCCGGTTCAGCTCCGCCACAGGTTGGCCGGCGAGCGCCAGCAGGTACCAGAGGGAGCCGAACTCGCCGCCCCGCTGCTCGTTGAAGACCCAGAACCAGGCCCAGCCGTCCGGGCTGATCAGCGCGACCGGCAGGTTGACCAGCCCCCACGCGAGGAACGTGCCGCCGAGCGCCTGGACGAACGGGCGCATCCGCCCCGCCCGCAGGCACAGCAGGAACAGCGGGCCGAGCAGCAGCACCGGGTACAGCTTCGCCGCCAGGCCCAGGCCGATGAAGACACCCGCGAGCAGCGGCTGGGAACGCGCCCAGCACAGCACCGCCACCGCCGCCAGCATCACCGCGAACAGATCCCAGTTGATCAGGCTGGTCAACGCCAGCGACGGGGCGAGCGCGAACATCAGCGCATGCCGGGGCCGGGCGGCGACCCGCACGGTCGCCCAGACGGCAACCACGCCGCAGAGCATCAGCAGCGCGGCGTTCACCTCGTAGAAGGTCACCGACACGGCGGCTACGTCGTGCGGCTGGCTCGGGTCGACCCCGTCCAGCCAGCGCGCGATCCGGGCGGCGAGGTCGGCGAGGAACCCGGTGAGCACCGGGTACTCCAGGGTCTCGTACCGCTCCGGATTCACCGCGAACGGGAACTCGCCGGTGTGGAAGACCCGCCCCCGGTACAGCAACGGGATGTCGCTGTAGCACATGTCGCCCATGAGGATCGCGTAGTCGCCGGGCCAGCCCGCCGCGTGGCACGGCCAGCGTTGCAGAAACCCCAGCAGCAGCGTTCCAGCGCTCAGCAGCATCACCACGAGCACCGGGCGCCGCCGCAGCGAGACTGTCACCTCGCGCGGGCGCAGCCGCCCGATCATGCGTCGTGGTCCATCGCAGCGCCCCCGATCGTCTCGGCCCGCCGGCGCGTGTCCGGCTCGACCCGGCCATCCTGCCGCACCGCTGACCGACCCCACGCCAGGGGTCTGACAGACGCCGGTTCCGGAGACGCCGGTTCCGGAGACGCCGGTTCCGGAGACGCCGACGCGACGGGCGACGGCTCTAGCGGCGGCGCCACCCGCACCGTGGCCACGCGCCGGCCGTCCATCGCCACGACGATCAGCCGCCAACCGTCGATCCGGACCTCGCACCCACCGCCGGGATCTTCCCGAGCGCCGCCATCAGGTACCCGGCCACCGTCTCGTACGGCCCGTCCGCCAACCGCAGGCCGGTGCGCTCGGTGAGGCTGGCGAGGTTCAGCCGGCCGTCCACTGCGGAGGGCTCCGGGACCGGCGCGTGCTCGGGATGCAGTTCCCCGACCAACCCCTCCACCAGGTCCTCCAGCGTGACGATGCCGGCGGTGCCGCCGTACTCGTCGACGACCAGCGCCATCCGCCGGCCTTCCCGCCGCATTTCGGCCAGTGCCGCGATCAGCGGCTTGCTGCTGGGCAGCCGCTCGATCTCGCTCGCCAACTGCCCGACCGTCATGGTGCGGTCGGCGGCCGGCGGCGCCACGAGGTCGCGCATCTGCACGTAGCCGACCACCTCGTCGGAGGAGCCGTCCGCCACCGGGTACCGGGAGTGCATCTGCCCTCTGACCTGCCGCAGCGCCCGGCTCACGGTCACGGAGGCGTCCAGGAACACCACATCGGTGCGCGGCACCATCACCTCACGCACCTGGCGCTGCGCTGCGGCGAGCACGTCGCTGATCAGCGCCCGCTCCTCGTGCCGCAGCACGGTGTTGGCCGCGACCAGGGCGCGCAACTCCGCCTCGCTGATGGTTTCCCGACTGTCGGCAGGGCTCACCCCGAGCAGGCGGCTGACGCTGTCGGCGGCGCGCGTGACCAGCTTCGCCAATCCTCGCCGAGCCCGGGCCGTCTTCCCCTCGGCCGGCCATGCGGCGGGGCGCCCGGCCCGGGTCAGCCCTACGCCGACATGCCCGGCGCCGGCCGGCCCTGCGCGAGGCCCCGGATCCCCGGCCCCGTCCATCAGCCGATGATAGGCGCCTAGGCTGTACGTCGGCAGGCCCCAGAAACGGAGATGATCATGAAGCTGCTCGTGACCGGCGGATGCGGAT
>WHSM01000505.1 GCA_009380105.1 Micromonosporaceae bacterium | reverse complement strand
TGCGCCAGATCCGGCTCGCCGCCGGCGACTTCACGGCCCCGGACACGGCCCGGGAGTAGGTTCTGCGAGGTGTCGCGTGCGCGTCACGCCGTGGCCCCAGCGGCGTTCCTGACGGCCGGCTGAGGGCGAGGCCACACCGGGTGCCCCCGCGCGACGCCGTCATCGCGGCGTGGTCCAGCATGTGGGAGTTCTTGATCTCGACGTCTGCTCGGAGGACTCTCGGATGCGCAAGCTCGGCGACACTGTCACCCTGTTCCGGATCGCCGCGGTGGCGGAGGCGATCTCCTGGCTCGGCCTGTTGTCCGGGATGTTCTTCAAGTACGTCGTGGTGCACAACGAGATCGGCGTCAAGATCTTCGGGCCGATCCACGGCGCGCTGTTCCTGGCGTACTGCCTCGTGGCGTTGCTGGCGCGCGGTGACCAGGGCTGGAGCCGGCGCACTTTCGCTCTGGCGCTCCTCGCGGCCGTGCCGCCGCTGGCGACGGTGTGGTTCGAGCGTTGGGCGACCGGGCGGGGCGAGCTGAACCGCGCCGCGCCGGCCGAGTCCTGACCCGCGCTTCGCTCGGCAAGGTGCCGTTTCTGGGTCCAGATCCGCTGTCAAACGGCGGTTTCGGGCACTGCGATCTTGGCCCTCAGCGGGGTCGCTGGGCGAGGTAGACCGTGTTGGTCGCGTCGCGGCCCTGCAGCGGGTTGGGGAACGCGACGACGTGCGCCTCGGCGGTCGCGAAGACCGTTGCCAGGGTGTCGGTGAACTGCTCGTCGGGCGGATCATTCGACCACAGCGCGAACGCCCCGCCCGGCAACAGGCGCGCGGCGAGGCGGCGCAGCCCGTCGGGCTGGTAGAGCGCCGCGTGGCTGGGGTGCAGAACGTGGCGCGGGGAGTGGTCGACGTCCAGCAGAATCGCGTGAAATCGCCGGCCCGGCGCCTCGGGATCGAACCCTGTCGCGTCGCCGGCCATCGCGAAGAAGTCGCCCCGGACCAGCCGGCTGCGCGGGTCGGAGGTCAGCTCGGCCGCCCGCGGCAGCAGTCCGCGCTCATGCCAGCCGATCACCGCGTCGAGCGCTTCCACCACGATCAGGGAACGCACCCGCCGGTCCGCCAACGCGGCCCGCGCGGTGTAGCCGAGCCCGAGGCCGCCCACTGCCACGTCGAGTTCGTCACCGGTCCGGGCCGCCAGGCCGAGGCGGGCGAGCTCGACCTCGCCGTCGGTGAACAGGCTGGACATGAGGAACTCGTCGCCGAGCTTCACCTCGTACACGTCCACCTTGAGCGCGGGGTCCAGCCTGCGACGCAGGCTGATCTCGCCGATGGGCGTCTCGCGCCAGTCGAGTTCTTCGAAACGCCTGCTCAATGGGCTCCGTCCGTTCCGCTGCCGGGCTCCCCGAGATGGTACGGCTTCGAGAGGGTGGCGTCCGGGCTCAGGCGGGCGCCGGCTCCGGCTGGGGTTCCGGCTCGGGGGCGGGCGTGGCGGAAGACTTCGCCACGGCGGCGGTCTGCGCCACGAAGGCTCCGGCGAGCACCACGACGCCGCCGACGATCTGGACGGCCGACAGCGCCTCGCCGAGCGCGATCCACGCCACCGCGGCGGCGACGACCACCTCCAGGCACGCCACAGCGGCGGCCACCTGCGCCGACAGCCGCCGCACCGCGTTGACCCCGGCGAGGTAGGCGATCACAGTGCTGACCAGGATGATCCAGCCCACCAGCAACGCTCCGTGGGCGGCGCTGTCGCCGACCGGCACGGCGGCGCCCATCACCTGCCAGTCGATCCGCCACGGCTGGGCGATGACGGTGAGCGCGACCGCGCCCACCAGGAAGCCGTGCGAGATCATCGCGATCGGGCTGGCGGGGCTGTCATCCGTGGCGTCGTCGACGTCCGAGAGCACGAAGAAGACCACCTGGCACATGGCGGCGCCGAAACCGAGGAGCAGGCCGATCACGTCGAAGCGCAGCCCGGACCACACCTCGACGACGCAGGCGATCCCGGTGACCGCCAGCACCACCCCGACAGCCGCGCGCCGGGAGACCGGCCGTCGGGCGCCGAACCGGATCCAGAGCAGGACCAGCACCGGGCCGAGGAACTCGATCAGGATCGCCACACCCACCGGGATCCTCGCCAGCGCCGCGAAGTAGAACGCCTGCACGCCGGCGATCGCGAACAACCCGTACCCGATCACCAGGGTGGGCCGGCGCCACAGCAGACCGCGATGGCGGACCGCGAGCGGCAACATCACCAGGGCGGCTCCGGCCACGCGCAGCCAGGTGACCTGCAGCGGGCTGAGGCCCGCCTCGATCAGTGGCTTGGCGAACGGCCCGGAGGAGCCGAAGGTGAGCGCGGCGGTGAGCGCCAGGACCAGCCCGGCGTCGCGGCGGCGTTCGTGGGGGTAAGGAGCAGACACGCGTTGATATGTTACGGCCCGGGCTGGGCGAAACGAACCTGGCGAGCTACCTGGTTTGTGGCGCGTGACACTCGCGGCCCACTACTTACTTGGACGTCCTAGTATTTGTAGGGAGCCGGGTATCTGTAGGGAGCCGCGGGGCACGAGTGAGGTCACACGGAGCCCGCGCCACACCGGGAGGAGCCTGATGGACGCCGAGCAGATCGCCGAGGGGCAGCGACGCTGGCAGCAGCGGCACGATGCGGCCCGAAAGCGGGACGCGGACTTCACCACGCTGTCCGGCGTCGAGGTCGAGCCCGTGTACGGGCCGCCGGAGGGCGCCGACCACCCGGGCTTCGAGCGGATCGGCTGGCCCGGCGAGTACCCGTACACCCGCGGTCTT
>WHSM01000274.1 GCA_009380105.1 Micromonosporaceae bacterium | reverse complement strand
GGGCCTTCGGGTTGATGTCCCGGAACGCCAGCGTGGTGTCGGACTCGTACACGGTCTTCGCGGGGATCTCGCCGGCGACGATCCGGCAGAAGAGGCAATCAGCAGTCACGAGAGCCCATCGTATGGGCTCAACCCGCCACACCGCAGCAGCCCCCGCGCGCCAGCTATGCCCCGCGTCCCGCCGCCATCTTGGAAGGTTCTGCTCGTCCCGGCGCCCTGGCGACCGCGACGCTCGAGTTCACAGTGCCGAACAGCGGCGAGTACGACCTCTCCATGGTGCTCACCAAGGCACGCGACTACGGCATCGTGCAGCTCGCGATGGACGGCGCCGACGTGGGCGAAGCGGTAGACGGCTACCACGACCCCGGGGTGATCAAGACCGATCCGATCGACATGGGGACGGTGAAGCTGGACGCGGGCAAGCACCGGCTCACCCTGACGCTCACCGGAAAGAACGACGCCTCGACCGGCTACCTCGCCGGCGTGGACGTGCTCTACCTACGCTTGGCCTGAGCACACGCCCGACGCCGCCGGCCCGCCGCGGGCCGGCGGCGTCGGCCTTGAAGCTGCGTGGGACGGGCGCTTGCGATGTCGCCGTCCGTCCCGCGCGGACCACGGCCGTTCGGACCGGTGCGCATCCGGCCTCGCCGTGAGAAGGTGCCGGCATGCGCAAGTACGTGATCGTGGGCGTGCAGGGCAGCGGCAAGGGCACCCAGGCCACGCTGCTGGCCGAGGACTTCGACCTGACCGTCATCAGCGTCGGCGACATCTTCCGCTGGCAGGTGCAGCACCACACCAAGCTCGGCGCCCAGGTGCGCCGCATCATGGCCGCTGGCGAGCTGGTGGGCGACGACCTGGTGGAGCGGGTGGTGCGCGAGCGCCTGGACCAGCACGACTGGAACTACGGGTTCGTCGTCGACGGCTTCCCCCGCAACCGGCGGCAGGCGGAGTTCTTCCTCGAGAGCTACGACATCGACGGCGTGATCTACCTCGACCTGCCCGACGACGAGGTGCGCCGCCGCGTGCTCGCCCGGCGGCTGTGCTCCCACTGCGGGATGGACTACAACCTGATCCTGGACCGCCCTGAGCAGGAAGGCCGGTGCGACGTCTGCGGCGGCCCGCTGGTCACCAGGGAGGATGACACCGAGGAGGCGCTCGCCGCACGGCTGCGCGACTACCACGCGAAGACGGACCCGGTGCTCGACCTGTTCCGGCGCAAGGAGTATGTCGTCACCGTCGACGCCCGCCCCAGCAAGGCCGAGGTGCAGCGCGCCATCCGCGAGCAGCTCGGCCTGGTCTGATCAAGCCACCGCGGCGGTCGACTACGCCGCGGAAGTCGACTGGGCCGCGGACGTCGGGGGCTGGGACGCTCAGTAGGGCGGCGGCGGACCTTGGTGGTGGCGCTCCACGACCGTGTGCTGCTGCCGCCGGTTTCCCCACATGATGAGAGTCGTGACCAAACCCAGCACACCACCGATCATCAGCACCCAACCGACCAGCTCCAGGTCGATCCAGTCCATGATGACGATGTGCCGCCGAATGCCGAACGTCACGATCGCGCCGAGGCAGATCATGAAAATGCTCGCGCCGATACCCACAGGCTCCGCTCCAGAGTGCGTCGTTTGTCGTCGTAACACCGGCAGGATGCCACAGATCACATCTAATGTCAGGTATCGGACCAGAGACGGATCACACGGATCTTTGTCTTTGATTGCTGTAACGCCGACCAATCATGCTCAGGATTCTCACGCCCAGCGGCCGGCGCCGACGTTCACCACCGACAGGGCGGCCACCCCGGCCGTGGAGGTGCGCAGCACCGTGGGGCCGAGCCGCACCGACTCGGCCCCGGCCGCCGCGAACGCGTCCCGCTCCTCCGGCGCCACGCCGCCCTCGGGCCCCACGACGAGCAGGATCTCCCCCTCGCGCGGCAGGTCGGCGCCGGCGAGCGGCCCCGACGCGTCCTCGTGCAGCACGTACGCCGCGTCCGCCTCCTTGATCAACCGGCAGACCGTCGCGGTGTCCGCTGGCGCGGCCACGGACGGGAACCACGCCCGCCGCGCCTGCTTGGCGGCCTCGACGGCGGTCGTGCGCCACCGGCGCAGCGCCCTCTCCCCGCGCTCGTCCCGCCACCGGGCCACCGAGCGGGCCGCCGACCACGGCACGATCACGTCCACGCCGACCTCGGTCATCGCCTGCACCGCGAACTCGCCCCGGTCGCCCTTGGCGATGGCCTGCGCCACCGCCACCCGGGGCCGCGGAGCCGGCTCTGCCCAGCGCTCCAGCACGGCCAGGTCGAGGACGCCGTTGCCCGCGATCGCGACCCGGCACCGGGCCACACCGCCACGGCCGTCGGAGAGCAGCAGCGCCTCACCGGGACGCAGCCGCTGCACGGTGGCGGCATGGCGGCCCTCCGGCCCGTCCAGCCGGCAGGTGTCACCGGGCGGCAGCTCCGGCGTCAGGAACAGCGGGGCACCCACGGCGCCTCCCCGCTACGCGTGGCCGTTGAACGCGTCCCGCATCCTGGCGAAGAACCCGCCCGGGTGACGGGCGGGCTCGATCACCTCCTCGCCGCGCATGCGGCTCAGCTCGCGCAGCAGCTTCTCCTGATCGGGGTCGAGCTTGGTGGGGGTGCGGATGTCCAGATGGACGTACAGGTCGCCACGGCCGTTGCCGCGCAGCCGGGGCACTCCGCGACCGCGGATCCGCAACGTCGAGCCGGGCTGCGTGCCAGGCCGGACCTCGGCGCTCTCCTCGCCGTCCAACGTCTTGATCGTCATCTGGGTGCCGAGCGCGGCCGCCACCATGGGGAGCACCACGCGGCAGTGCAGGTCGTCGCCCTTGCGGCTGAAGACGTCGTGCGGGCGCTCGTGGACCTCCACGTACAGGTCCCCGGCCGGGCCGCCGCCCGGGCCGACCTCGCCCTGGCCGGCGAGCCGGATCCGCATCCCGTCCTCGACCCCGGCCGGGATCTTCACGGTGATGGTGCGCCGCGCCCGCACCCGGCCGTCGCCGGCGCACTTCGCGCACGGATGCTCGATCACGGTGCCGTGGCCCTGGCAGGCGGCGCAGGGCCGGCTGGTCACCACCTGGCCCAGCAGGGTGCGCTGCACCGACTGCACCTCGCCGCGGCCGTTGCAGGTGTCGCACGTGCTCGGGTGGGTGCCGGCCGCGACGCCAGCGCCGTCGCAGGTCGAGCAGCGGGTCGCGGTGTCGACGGTGATCGGGGTCTCCACCCCGAACGCGGTCTCCTCCAGGTCCAGGTCCAGGCGGATGATGGCGTCCGACCCGGCTCGGGTGCGGGGCCGCGGCCCACGGCCTGCGGCGCCGCCGAAGAAAGCGTCCATGATGTCCTGGAAGCCCATGAACGGGCTGCCGGCACCCGCCCCAGCGGCGCCGCCGGGCGCCAGCGGGTCGCCGCCCAGGTCGACCATCTCCCGCTTGGCGGGATCGGAGAGGACCTCGTACGCCGCGTTGATCTCCTGGAACCGGTCGTGAGCCTCGGCGTCGCCGTTGATGTCAGGGTGGAACTTACGCGCAAGTCGGCGGTACGCCCGCTTGATGTCCTCTGCCGAGGCGTCGCGGGTCACGCCGAGAATGGCGTAGTAGTCCTTAGCCACGTTCGCTCGCATATCCCTTACGTGTCCTGGTCTCGGTCTCGTTCGTCACGCCCAGATCGCCGCCCGCTCATCCGTGGTCGAGCAGGTTTCCGACGTAGCGGGCCACTGCGCGCACCGCGGCGATGGTCCCCGGGTAGTCCATTCTCGTCGGGCCGAGCACACCCAGCCCTCCCACCACCGTGGCGCCTGGACCATATCCGGCGCTCACCACCGAGGTGGACCGCAGGTTCTCGAACTCGTTCTCGTCGCCGATCCGCACCCGCAGCGTCGTCGGGGAGTCCGTCTCCCCCACCAGCTTGAGCAGCACGACCTCCTCCTCGAGAGCCTCGAGAATGCTGCGCATCGCGCCGGAGAGGTCGAACGCGCTGTGGGCCAGGTTCGCGGCGCCGGCGAAGGCGAGCCGCTCCTCGGACCGCTCCACGACCGTCTCCAACAGCACGCTGGAGAGCGTAGTCATGATCGACCGCAGCTCGGGCCGCACCTCGTCCAGCAGCCGCTCGATCACCGACGGGGTCTCCGTGAGCCGGCACCCCACCAGATTCTCGTTGATCCAGCCGCGCAGGGCGAGCACGTCGGCTTCGGCGATCGGGCACGGCAACTCGACGATCCGCTGCTCCACCCGGCCGGTGTCGGTGATCATCACCAGCATGAGTCGGCTGTCGTGCAGCGGCACAAGCTCCAGATGGCGCACCTCACTGCGGGACAGGCTCGGATACTGCACGACCGCGACCTGGCGGGTGAGCTGCGCCAGCAGCCGCACTGTCCGGTGGACCACGTCGTCGAGGTCCACGGCGCCTTCCAGGAACCGCTGGATCGCCCGCCGCTCCGCGGCCGACAGCGGCTTGATCTTGCCGAGCCGGTCCACGAAGAGCCGATAGCCCTTGTCGGTAGGCACCCGCCCCGCGCTGGTGTGCGGCTGCTGGATGTACCCGGCGTCTTCCAGGAACGCCATGTCGTTGCGGACCGTCGCCGGCGACACCTGCAGGTGGTGCCGCTCGACCAGGGACTTGCTCCCCACCGGCTCGTGTGTGGCGACGTAGTCCTCGACGACGGCTCGCAACACGTCCAACTTGCGCTCGTCAAGGGGCACCTCGCCACCTCCTCACTCTTGGTCGCCCGGTTGGCACTCACTGAGCTGGAGTGCCAGTCTACGCGTCGCGCGAGGAATATCCGAGGTCCGCGATCATCGCCTCACGGCAACAGTTGCCGCACCACCGCGTCGGCGAGCAGCCGACCGCGGAGGGTGAGAACCGCCTGCCCGTTCCGGCGCCGGCCCGGGCTCAGCAGACCGTCCGCCGTCGCGCGGTCCGCCGCCTGCCTGCCGACCGGGTCCAGCACGTCCAGCGGCAGCCCTTCGGCCAGCCGCAGGCGCAGCATCACCTCCTCGACGTGCCGATCCTCGGGCGTGAGCACCTCGCGGGCCTGGCCCGGTGACCGGCCGCGGCGGAGCAGGTCGGCGTGCCGGGCGGGATGCTGCACGTTCCACTGCCGCACTCCCCCGACGTGGCTGTGCGCGCCCGGCCCGACACCCCACCAGTCCCCGCCCCGCCAGTAGAGCAGGTTGTGCCGGCACTGGGCCGCCGCGTCGGCGGCCCAGTTGGAGACCTCGTACCAGCCGAGCCCGGCGCCGGTCAGGGCGCCCTCCGCGGCGAGGTAGCGGTCCGCGGCGACATCAGGATCCGGGGAGGCCAGCTCCTCGCGCCGGATCCGGGCCGCCAGGCGGGTGCCCTCCTCCACGATCAACGAGTACGCCGAGACGTGATCCGCCGCGTGCTCGGCGACCGCCTTGGCGACCTGCTCCAGGCTGGTCTGCCAGTCCTCGGCCCGCTCCCCCGGCGTGCCGTAGATCAGATCCAGGTTGACGTGCCGGAACCCGCCATCGCGCGCCTCGCGTGCCGCTTCGATCGCCCGCCCCGGGGTGTGCTGCCGGTCCAGCACCGCCAGCACGTGCGACGCCGCGGATTGCATGCCGAGCGAGATCCGGGTGAAGCCGGCGCGGCGCAGCGCCGCCAGAGCGGCCGGAGTCACGGACTCGGGGTTCGCCTCCGTGGTCACCTCGGCGTCCGGCGCCAGTCCGAAGGTGTCGGTGATCGCGTCCAGGATCCGCGCCAGCTCGCCTGGCGGCAGCAGGGTCGGGGTGCCGCCGCCGAAGAACACCGTGTCGGCCGGCGGCGCCGCGCAGCCCAGGACCCTGCGCGCCAGCGCCAGCTCGGCCAGGACAGTGTCGGCGTAGTCCTCGCGGCGCACGCCGGAGCCCAACTCGGCGGCGGTGTAGGTGTTGAAATCGCAGTAGCCGCACCGGCTCGCGCAGAACGGCACGTGCACGTACACGCCGAAGCCGTTCGCGCCCACGCCGGCGAGGGCGGCGGGCGGCAGCGACCCGTCGGCGGGGACGGGTTCACCGGAGGGCAGGACGCCAGGCACGTGGTCCAGTGTGACGCGCGATGGGGGTGACCGGCGCACGTACCCTTGGGAAGGCGTGGAAGGGGGTGCCGTGGGAGCGAAGTCCGTGTTGTCCGGCCTGGTGGCGTTGGGGCTCCTGGCCGGAGGCGGCTACGCGCTGTCGCGCGTGCTCGACGAGCGGCCGGCGTTCCCCCTG
>WHSM01000054.1 GCA_009380105.1 Micromonosporaceae bacterium | reverse complement strand
GAGTTCTGTCTCGACTGAGTGGCCGCGAACGTGAACATGCCGTCGGACTTCCCGCGCCACCACCGCTCCACCTCGCCGGATCGCGCCGAGGTGCTGATGGTCGTCCTCGTCACGATCGCGTCGGTCGTCGTCTGCGGCTGGATCGCAGTGTGGCTGCTGTCCGACGTCGGGCCGCATGGCTCGGGGCCGTGGCGGGTCTGCCCGTCGCGATGCTCCCAGCGAGCATCGGAACCGTCATCCTGCGGTGGCATCGACGGCGTGCAGCCTCAAGCGACCGCACCCCGCACGAGTAGTAGATTCTCCGCCCTCGGCTCGAACGGCTCTGGCAAGAACTGCGAGTCACCCCCTGCTCCGACCGGTGCGCAAACTGGCTCCTCTACGGCATCGCACCCAAGAACGCCCACCACCGGCTCAAACCCGGCCAGTGCCGCTCCCGCGTCCACCAACACGCAACCCTCGGCCTCGGTGGCCGCCGCATCCTCATCTCCCGGGAGCGGTCCGGCAAGACCCTCACCGACCACCGCCACGACGCCAAAGCCTGGGTCAAAGCACTGCTCGGCATCACCGAAGCCGAACCCCACGACCAAGACCAAGGCCAGGAGCAGGCACCACAGCGGCACGCCTGGGAGATCGCCCGACCCGACGACCCAGACGTAGACCCACTACCCCAACGGCTCCTACGCGCCGTCTCAGAACGCATCCGATGGCGAACCCAACTCCCAGAAGCCCAACAACGCGCCCGCCACGGACCACCAACAGATCTTTCGGCAACCGATCACCAGACCGCAGCAGACGGGGAGGCGTGAGCACAGTGGACGAGATCCTGACAGTCGAGGAAGCCGCTCAGCGGATCAAGATGAGCACACGCTACGTACGCCGCCTCGTCGCGGAACGGCGCATCGCGTTCCACAAGGTCGGACGCAGCGTACGCATCAAGGCGTCCGACCTCGCCGCACACGTGGAAGCCGGCCGGGTTGAGCCCATGACGATCTCCGACGTGTGGCGTGGATTCCGGAGCGTGGCGTGATGGCAAACCGGCCAGGCCATCGACGTTTCGGCAACGTGCGGAAACTGCCGTCTGGGCGGTTCCAAGCTCGTTACCCCGGCGCAGACGGGCTGATGCGACCAGCCCCGGAGACGTTCGCCCGGAAGTCCGAAGCCGAGCGGTACCTCATCCTGATCGAGGCACAGATGGCACGTGGCGAGTGGGTCGACCCGTCGCGTGCTCAGGTCAGGCTCGGGGACTATGCAGAGCGGTGGATCATCCATCGCCCGAACCTTCGACCGCGGTCGGTGGAGCTGTACACCTGGCTACTTCGGAACCACATTGCGCCGTACCTCGGCGGCGTCCCACTCGGGAAGCTGGATACCGCGCTGATCCGCGAATGGCGGGCAAGACTTCTCGGCAATGGCCCGGATGGGCCACGACAGCATGGCGGCGGCCATCATCTACCAGCACGCCACCAGCGAAGCGGACCGTGCCATCGCCCAGGCGGTCAGCCTCCAGCTCGCGGCGAAGCTGGCCCCGGACGAGCCGAGCTAATGGCACGGGAATGGCACGTGAAGGCGCATGGAGATCACATGCGAAGGCCCAGGTGCGGCGATCATGGCTGCTACCTGGGCCTTTACTGTGTGGAGCGAATCGGACTCGAACCGACGACCCCCTGCTTGCAAAGCAGGTGCTCTACCAACTGAGCTATCGCCCCGCGGACGTCGAACCCCGGCTCGGCGGCACCGTCCGGCGACGCCGATCGGACCCGACACGACTGTAGCGGTGCCCTGGCGCTCCCCGGACTCCGCTCAAGCCTTCCCAGACCACCTCGCCGGAGCGGAGTGGCCCGAGAAGGCTCGCTCAGACGTCTGCGGTCACTGCAAGTCAGGAGCGGTGGTGGCCTCGTGCCACAGCGCCCGGTCCTCGTTCGCGTCCTTGACCTTCTTGGCGATCAGCGCCGCGGCGCCCACCAAGCCGATCAGGATGAGAATCTTCTTCCACGGCATGAGGTGATCCCCTCTTGAACGCTCTCACCGTACGGATGAGTGGGGCTAGCTGGAATCGAACCAGCGACCTCAGAGTTATCAGCTCTGCGCTCTAACCGACTGAGCTATAGCCCCGCGCGCGAGCAGCAACGTTACCTCATCGCGTACGACTGCCCCAACTCGGATACGGCCTCCCGGCGAAACCGCCCGAACACCGAGATCAACCCTATGCGGCGGCGCCCCACCGCGCCCGCCGAACGCCTCGATCCGGCGGCCGGGACCACCTGGTCTGACCTGAGCCTAGTCCTTCTCCGACAGGGTGATCTCGATGCCTCCGACCAGGTCGGAGCACACGTTGTAGATGAACGCGCCAAGGGTGGCCAGGGCGGTGAACAGCACCATGTTGACCACGCCCATCAGGGCCGAGACGCCGATCACGCCTTTGGCGGTGATCTTGAAGTTGAAGCTGCCTGCGCCACTGCCGATCAATGATCCGAGGGTCTCGTTGACGCTGGCGAAGACTCCCATGGCGTCGAGCGCGACGTACAGCACGGTGGTAGCGACGATCATGACGATGAACAGCACGATCGACACCGCGAACGAGAACTTCATGACCGACCACGGGTCGACCCGCTTGAGCGCCAGACGCGCCCTCCGTGGGCCCCGCGACGCCGCTGTGGACATGGTCTGGCGGGCCGCGCGCACCGCGTCCGCCACGCTGGGCCGGGGCACCATGCCCGGACCGGCCGGGGCGCCCGGAATGCCGGGTTGCTGGAGATCTTGGGCGGACAACGGCGGTGGCGGCATCCCTGGCGGTCGCACGTACCGGGCCGTGGAGTCCGGCCCGACGGACGCACGCCCCACCGCGTGTGGCGGATCGGCCGGCGGTGAGTTCCCGGAGGAACCGCCAGCAGGGCCTGCGGGTGGGCCAACAGGCGCTGCGGGACCAGCGTCGGCGGACGACGCTGACCCTGTCCTGGCGTCTGTGCTCATGCCTTAGTCCTGTTCCTCGGGTTCGTCGGCGTTCCGAGCGATCGCTACCAGCGTGACGCTGTCTGGCAGGTCAATCAACTTGACCCCCATTGTGTTCCGATCGCGAGTGCGTCGTACAGGCTTCGCAGGCGTGCGGATCACGCCCCCGTTCGACGTGATCGCGAACAGTTCATCGTCAGCTTTCACCGCGAGCGCCCCGATCAGGCCGCCGCGACGAGAGGTGATCTTGGCAGTCACCACCCCTTTACCCCCCCTACCCTGACGGGGGTACCCCTGAATCGGGGTGCGCTTGGCGTATCCGCCTTGTGTGGCCACGAGGACGTCGACGCCCTCCCGCACGACCTCCATGGCGAGCAGTTCGTCGCCTTCGCCGAAGCGCATGCCGATCACGCCGGACGTGGCCCGGCCCATCGGGCGCAGCGCATCGTCCGTCGCCTGGAAGCGGATCGCCTGGGCGCCCCGGCTCACCAGCAGCAGGTCGTCCTCGGGGCCGATCAGCTCGGCCGCGACCAGCTCGTCCTCGCCGCGCAGGTTGACGGCGATGATGCCGCCGCTGCGGGGGGAGTCGAAGTCCTCCAGCCGGGTCTTCTTCACCAAGCCCTGCTTGGTGGCCAGGACCAGGTACGGCGCCACCTGGTAGTTGCTGATCCGCATCACCTGGGCGATGAACTCGTCCGGCTGGAACGCCAGCAGGTTCGCCACGTGCTGTCCGCGGGCGTTGCGGTTGGCTTCCGGCAGCTCGTAGGCCTTGGCCCGGTACACCCGGCCCTTGTTGGTGAAGAACAAGATCCAATCGTGGGTGGAGGTGACGAAGAAGTGCTCCACGATGTCGTCCTGCTTGAGCGTGGCGCCCTGCACGCCCTTGCCGCCCCGCTTCTGGGACCGGTACAGGTCGACCTTGGTGCGCTTGGCGTACCCGGTGCGGGTGATCGTGACGACCACGTCCTCGCGGGCGATCAGGTCTTCCATGGAGACTTCGCCGTCGAACGGGACGATTCGGGTACGGCGCTCGTCGCCGTACTTCTCGACGATCGCGGCCAACTCCTCGCTGACGATGCTCCGCTGCCGCCCCGGCTTGGCCAGGATGTCCTTCAGGTCGGCGATCTTGATCTCGATCTCGGCCAGCTCATCGATCATCTTCTGGCGCTCCAGCGCGGCGAGCCGGCGCAGCTGCATGTCCAGGATCGCGGTGGCCTGGATGTCGTCGATCTCCAGCAGGTCCATCAGGCCGCGCTTGGCCTCGTCCGGCGTCGGGGAGCGCCGGATCAACGCGATCACCTCGTCCAGCGCGTCGAGCGCCTTCACCAGCCCGCGCAGGATGTGCGCCCGCTCCTCGGCCTTGCGCAGCCGGTAACGGGTGCGCCGGATGATGACCTGGATCTGGTGGTTGACGTAGTGGCGGACGAACTGGGCGAGGTTCAGGGTGCGCGGCACGCCGTCGACCAGCGCCAGCATGTTGGCGCCGAAGGTGTCCTGCAGTTGGGTGTGCTTGTAGAGGTTGTTCAGCACGACCTTCGCCACGGCGTCGCGCTTGAGCACGACCACGAGCCGCATACCGGTGCGGCCGGAGGACTCCTCCCGGATGTCGGCGATGCCCGTGAGCTTGCCTTCCTTGACCAGCTCGGCGATCCGCTCCGCGAGATTGTCCGGGTTCACCTGGTACGGCATCTCCGTGACCACCAGGCACTGCCGGCCCCGGGCCTCCTCTTCGACCTCGATCACGGCCCGCATGCGAATCGAGCCGCGGCCGGTGCGGTAGGCGTCCTCGATGCCCTGCATGCCGACGATCAGGCCGTATGTCGGGAAGTCAGGGCCCTTGATGATGCCGAGCAGCTCTTCGAGAGTCTCTTCCTCCGTCGCCTCCGGGTGGCTCAGGCACCACTGCACCCCGGTGGCGACCTCCCGCAGGTTGTGCGGCGGGATCTTGGTGGCCATGCCGACGGCGATGCCTTCGGAGCCGTTGACGAGGAGGTTCGGGATCCGCGACGGCAGCACCGTGGGCTCTTGGGACTTGCCGTCGTAGTTCGGCGTGAAATCGACGGTTTCCTCGTCGATGTCCCGGAGCATTTCCATCGAAAGCGGATCAAGCCGACATTCCGTATATCTCATGGCGGCAGCTGGGTCGTTGCCGGGGGAGCCGAAGTTGCCGTGGCCGTCGATCAGCGGGTAGCGCAGCGACCAGGGCTGGGCCATCCGCACCAGCGAGTCGTAGATCGCGGAGTCGCCGTGCGGGTGGTAGTTGCCCATCACGTCGCCAACGACGCGGGAGCATTTCACGAAGCTGCGGTCGGGCCGGTAGCCGCCGTCGTACATCCCATAAAGGATCTTGCGGTGGACGGGCTTGAGGCCGTCGCGTACGTCGGGGAGCGCCCTGCCCACGATCACGCTCATCGCGTAGTCGAGGTACGAACGCTGCATCTCGACCTCGATGCCGACAGGCTCGATGCGCTCGCCACCGCCTGGCGGGATCGTTGTCTCCGTCACGGGTTACCTTCCGCTCTGCTTGTCACTATTTCACCGGGTTCGCCGGCCGGCCGCCGCCCGGGTGTGGAAAAACCTGTGGACTATGTGGACGCACTATCTACCGTGAGTAGTCGTACGACAACACGGGGTTAGATATCGAGGAACCGGACGTCTTTGGCGTTGCGCTGGATGAAGGAGCGCCGAGCCTCGACGTCCTCACCCATCAGGACGCTGAACAGCTCGTCCGCGGTTGCGGCGTCGTCCAGAGTGACCTGTTTGAGGGTGCGCTTCTCCGGGTCCATCGTGGTGTCCCACAGCTCGTGGTAGTTCATCTCACCGAGACCCTTGTTGCGCTGGACCTCTTCCGGCTTCGCGTTCGGCTTCTTCTCCTGCCGCAGCCGGATCAGGCCGTCGCGCTCCTTGTCGCTGTACGCGTACTGGATGTCGTCGCCCTTGCGGTTCCACTTGATCTTGTAGAGCGGCGGCTGCGCCAGGTAGACGTGGCCCATCTCCACCAGCGGCCGCATGAAGCGGAACAGCAGCGTCAGCAGCAGCGTGTTGATGTGCTGGCCGTCCACGTCGGCGTCGGCCATCAGCACGATCTTGTGGTACCGCAGCTTCTCGATGTCGAAGTCCTCGTGGATGCCGGTGCCCAGCGCGGTGACCAGAGCCTGCACCTCGTTGTTGCGCAGCGCCCTGTCGATCCGGGCCTTCTCGACGTTGAGGATCTTGCCCCGGATCGGCAGGATCGCCTGGATCCGCGGATCGCGGCCCTGCTTGGCGGAGCCGCCGGCGGAGTCACCCTCCACAATGAACACCTCGCTCACCCGCGGGTCCGTCGACTGGCAGTCGGCCAGCTTGCCCGGCATCGACCCCGACTCCAGCAACGACTTGCGCCGCGCCAGCTTCCGCGCCTGCGCCGCCGCCTTGCGGGCCTGCGCCGCCGCCGACGCCTTGGTGATCACGACCTTGGCCTCGGACGGGTTGCGCTCGAACCAGTCGGCCAGCCACTCGTTGCACGCCGTCTGCACGAAGCTCTTCACCTCGGTGTTGCCGAGCTTGGTCTTGGTCTGGCCCTCGAACTGGGGGTTCGCCAGCTTGACCGAGATGATCGCCGCCAGGCCCTCCCGGATGTCCTCGCCGGTGAGCCGGTCGTCGCCCTTGAGCAGCTTGCGCTCGGAGCCGTACCGGTTGACCGTGCTCGTGAGCGCCGCGCGGAAGCCCTCCTCGTGGGTGCCGCCCTCGTGGGTGTTGATCGTGTTGGCGAAGGTGTAGACGCTCTCGCCGTACGACTCGTTCCACTGCATGGCGACCTCGACCGACATGCCCACGGTGTCCGCGCCGAACTCCACCAATGACTTGTGCATGGGGCTCTTGGTGGCGTTCAGGTGGCGCACGAAGTCCGCGATCCCACCCTTGTAGTGGAAGATCTGCTCGCGCGGCTCCGGGCCCCGCTCGCCGTTGCGCTCGTCGCGCAGCACGATCTCCAGACCCCGGTTCAGGAACGCCATCTCCTGCAGCCGGCGGGAGATCGTCTCGAAGTTGAACTCGGTGCTCTCGAAGATGTCGGGATCCGGCCAGAACGTGACGTTCGTACCGGTGAGGCGGGTCTTCTCCTCCTTGCGGAGCTTGCCGGGCTTGGAGTTCTGGTACGACTGGCGCCACACGTGGCCGGACTGGCGGATCTCCACGTCGAGCCTGGTGGACAGCGCGTTCACCACGCTGACGCCCACGCCGTGCAGACCACCGGAGACCGCGTACGCCTTGCCGTCGAACTTCCCGCCGGCGTGCAGCATGGTCAACGCCACCTCGACGCCAGGCTTCTTCAGCTTGGGGTGCAGGTCGACCGGGATGCCGCGGCCGTTGTCGACCACCCGGACCCCGCCGTCGTCAAGCAGAGTCACCACGATCCGGTCGCAAACGCCGGCGAGCGCCTCGTCCACCGCGTTGTCCACGACCTCCTGCACCAGATGGTGCAGACCGCGTTCACCGGTGGACCCGATGTACATGCCCGGGCGCTTGCGCACCGCCTCCAGGCCCTCAAGGACGGTCAATGACGCAGCGGTGTAGTCGTCCTTTTTCTTCGCAGCTGCCACGCTCGGTCACATCTCCAGTCGGTGTCGGCGGACCCTACTCAGGGCCGCACGTCGTCCTGACACCGACGACGCGCGGTCTCGTAAGGTCCGAGTGCCGCCTCGCGCACCGCCGGCTGCTCGACAGACTCGCCGTGACGCGACGGCCGCGAACGGGCCGCCAGCTCACTGCCGGTGATGGGCGCCAGGTGGTGGTCGGACCCCCGGCCTGAATCCTACTTGGCGGAGGCGTCAAAACTGGTGCGCGGGGCCGCTGTGGAGGCCGTGAAGCCAACTAACCCACCGGGCCTGGGGTCCCCCACACGGGCGGGTCGGCGCACGGCGTGCAGTTGCCCCGATCCACCTTAACCGTACGTGTCTCCAGGACCACTCCCGCGTACGCGCCGAGGACCGTGCCGCCACGACGGCGCCGCCGGGCCGTGCACCCGGATCCGGGTGACGACGTTCGGCCCCACCTCGCGGGAGATCTGCGTGAGGATCTTCCGCGCCAACAGCCGCAGTTGCGTCGCCCACGCCGTGGAGACCGCCTCGACAGTCAACTCGCCGTCCTCCAACTTCGTCGGACGGGACTTCGCGGCGATCTCCGCGCCCACAACCCGCTCCCACGCGCCGAAAACCGCTCCCTCGGCCGCGGGTTTCTGCCAACCCCGGTCCTTGATCAGCTTGGCGAGCACGGCGCCGAACGGCTGCGGATCCCGCGGATCCGGGCCGGCCCCGGTGTAGCCGCGCCGGCTGCGGCGACGGCCTGGCCGCGCCGCCCTCGGCTTGCCCGAGGCCCCGCGCTCCGCTCGCTTGGCCTGCGCGGCCTCCAGCATCGCCCGCGCCAGATCCACGCCGCTGAGATCGGAGTCCCGGAGCGCCTCGACCGGATCCGGCGCCGGCTCGGACGGCTTGGCGTGACCAGGATCACGCTCGTCAGCGGACACGGCGCACCTCCCCTCCCGCGACGTCGTACCGGGCCCCGTGCAGCGACTCCGGCACGTCCGAGGCCACCGCGCACGTGGCGAGCACCTGACCGGCCTTGCCGACCAGCTCGGCGAGGCGCTCCCGGCGGTCGGCGTCCAGCTCGGCGAACACGTCGTCGAGCACCAGCACCGGCTGGGTGCCCTCGGCGCGCAGCATGTCGAAACTCGCCAGGCGCAGCGCCAGGGCGTACGACCAGCTCTCGCCGTGGCTCGCGTACCCCTTGGCCGGCAGCTCGCCGAGCCGTAGCGCCAGATCGTCCCGGTGCGGCCCGACCAGCGTGGAGCCGCGCGCCAGCTCGTCCGCGCGGGACTTCGCCAGCGCGGCCAGCAGGCGGGCCGAGAGCACCCCGCGGTCCGCGGTCACGTCGTCGCCGTCCTCGGCCAGACCGCAGCGGTACGCCATCCGCGCCGCCCCCTTCCCCTGGGAAACGGCGTCATAGGCCTTTTCGACGTACGGGGCCAGCACGTCAACCAGCTCCAGCCGGCCCGCGAGCAACTCGGCGCCGTGGCGGGCCAGGTGCGCGTCCCACACGTCGAGCGTGCGGAGATCCGTGGAGCCGCCGCCGGTCTTGCGGGCCAGGTACGCCGTGCGCAGCAACGCGTTGCGCTGCTTGACGACGCGGTCGTAGTCCGCGCGCACCCCCGCGAACCGGGGCAGCCGCGTCACCAGCAGATCGTCGAGGAACCTGCGACGCTCGGCGGGCTCACCTCGTACCAGAGAAAGATCTTCCGGCGCGAACATCACCAGCTTCAGGGCGCCCAGAATGTCCCGGGGGCGGCTCGCCGGGGAGCGGTTCAGGCGGGCCCGGTTCGCCTTGCCCGGCACGATCTCCAGCTCCACGAGCAGCTCGCGTCCATCGTGGACAATCACGGCGCGGATCACCGCGCGCTCAGCGCCGGCGCGCACCAGCGGCGCGTCGGCGGCCACCCGATGGCTGGCCAGCTGCGCCAGATAGCCCAGCGCCTCGACGAGGTTGGTCTTGCCGTGGCCGTTCGGCCCCACCAGCACGCTCGGGCCGGCCTCGAAGTCCACAGCCACCTGGGGATAGCTGCGGAAATCGGTCAGCTCCAGCCGTCGGACGCGCACCTTGTCAGGCTACTGGGCCCGCGTGCCGTGGCCGCCGAACTGGTGGCGGAGCGCCGCGACGGCCTTCATCGCCGGCGAGTCGTCCTGCCGGGAGGCGAACCGGGCGAACAGCGACGCGGCGATCACGTGCAACGGCACGGCCAGGCGGATGCCCTCCTCCACGGTCCAGCGGCCCTCGCCCGAGTCCTCGGCGTAGCCGCTGACCTCCGCCAGCTCGGGATCCTCGTCGAGCGCGGCGTCGAGCAGGTCCAGCAGCCAGGAGCGGATCACCGTGCCCTCGCGCCACGACTTGATCACGCCGGGCACGTCGGTCACCGCCTCGGAGGCGGCGAGCAGTTCGAAGCCTTCCGCGTACGCGTGCATCAGGCCGTACTCGATGCCGTTGTGCACCATCTTCGCGTAGTGACCCGCGCCGACCCCGCCCGCGTGCACGAAGCCGTGCTCGCCCTCCGGCTTGAGCGCGTCGAAGATCGGCATCAGCCGCCGGACGTGCTCGTCGGCCCCGCCGACCATCAGGGCGTAGCCGTTCTCCAGCCCCCAGACGCCGCCGGACACGCCGGCGTCGACGTACCCGATGCCCTTCGGCCCGAGCAGCTCGGCGTGCTCCAGGTCGTCGGTGTAGCGGGAATTGCCGCCGTCGATCACGACGTCGCCATCGTCGAGCAATTCGCCCAGCTCTCGCACGACTGTCCGGGTCACCTCGCCGGACGGCACCATCGACCACACCGCCCGGGGAGCGGCGAGCTTGGCGACCAGGTCGGCGAGGTCGGCCGCGTCGGACTTCTCCGGATCGCGGTCGTACCCGATCGCGTCATGGCCGGCGCGACGCAGCCGCTCCCGCATGTTGCCGCCCATCTTGCCCAGCCCGATGATCCCCAGCTGCATGCTTGGTCCTCCGCCCATGTCGCCCCTGGGTGCGCACCTGTGCCGACTATGCACGCTCCGGCGCCCGCCATGCATGGCGGGGCCGTGGCTGCCCGGTCCCGGCGTTCAGGCGCCGACCCGCACCGGCATCAGCACGTGCTGGTAGCCCGGGTCGAGCTCGCCGTCCTCCGAGGCGCTGCCCATCACAGCCAGCTTCTTCGGGTCGTTGAGCGACAGCACCGCGACCGGCTGCTCCAGCACGCCCACGGCGTCGAGCAGGAACGCCGGGTTGAACGCGATGGTCAGCGGGTCGCCCGAGTACTCGCAGTCCATCGCCTCGCTGGCGCGGGCGTCGTCGCTGCCGCCGGCCTCGATGATCAGGCCCTCCTCGCTGAAGCTCAGGCGCACCGGAGTGTTGCGCTCCGCCACCAGCGAGACCCGCTTGACCACCTCCGTGAGCGCGCCCACCGGCACCTTCGCCTGCGCCGCGTGGCTGTCGGGCAGCAGCGACTTCACCTTCGGGAAGTCGTCGTTGAGCAGCCGGCTGGTGGTGCGCCGGCCGCCGCCGGAGAAACCGATCAGGCCCTCGCCCATGCCGCCGGCCGCCATCGACAGCGTCACCTCGCCGCCCAGCGCCCCGAGCGTGCGGGCGGTCTCCGCCAAGGTGCGCGCCGGGACCAGGGCCGCGGTGCTCCCCCCGGGGGTGTCCGGGCGCCACTGCAGCTCCTTGATCGCCAACCGGTACCGGTCGGTGGCCACCATGGTGAGGGTCGAGTCCTCGAACTCCAGGCGCACCCCGGTGAGCATCGGCAGGGTGTCGTCACGCCCGGCCGCGACGGCCACCTGCGCCACCGCGGACGCGAACGCGGCGGAGTCGACCGAGCCGACAGCGTCCGGCATCTCCGGCAGGGTCGGGTAGTCCTCGACCGGCATGGTCGGCAACGTGAACCGGGCGCTGCCACAGGTGATCTCCACCCGGGAGCCCTCCGTGGCGACGTCCACCGGCTTGTCCGGCAGGGCGCGGGTGATCTCGGCGAGCAGGCGGCCGGACACCAGGATCATGCCGTCGGCGTCGGCCTGGATGTCCACGCCCACCTGGCTGGAGACCTCGTAGTCGAACCCCGAGACCAGCAGGCGGCCGTCGCCGACCTGCAGCAGCACTCCGGCCAGCACGGGAACGGGCGGTCGATTCGGCAGGCTCTTGGCGGTCCACGCCACGGCGTCTGCCAAGGCGTCCCGCTCGACCCGGAACTTCATGCGATGCCTCCTGGGCTTGGAATGATGGCTTCCGTACGGGCTGATGGTGTCAGGCAGGTCCGACGCTGTGGAGCCGTGGTGGCTCTCTTCCCAAACCTTTGTCCCCAACCTGACTTTGATCTGAATTTCCCTTTAGAGATAAAACCCGTCGTAGTCATAGGGCCTGTGGGCGATGTGGACAACGTACGTCGTCGCAGGTGACCGTGGGTGAAGGCTTGTGGAAGTGCTGTGCATTCCGGGGCCCTTACCTGTGGGCGGCCGTGGACAACCGAGGGGGCGGCGAGAGTTATCCCAGTTGTCCACCCCGTTGTCCACCGCTCATCCACGGGTTGTCCACGGATTCGTCCACCGGCCTCGATCCGGCCGTCCACAGGGTTGTCCACCGTTTATCCACCGATCTGTCCACCAGGTTGTCCACAGGCTGTGTACAACGCCTGTGGACGAAGCGCCGTCAGTCAGTCACCGAGAGGCCTGTTGCTTGATCCGATTGGTGAGCTCGGCGATCTGGTTGTACAGGCTCCGCCGTTCGGCCATCTGCTGCCTGATCTTGCGGTCGGCGTGCATCACGGTCGTGTGATCGCGCCCGCCGAACGCCTGCCCGATCCGGGGCAGGGACAGGTCCGTCAGCTCCCGGCAGAGGTACATGGCCACCTGCCTGGCGTTGACCAGCACCCGGGACCGGGAGTTGCCGCGCAGGTCCTCGATGCTCAGGCCGAAGTAGTCAGCTGTGGCGCTCATGATCTGGTCCGCGGTGATCTCCGGGCCGCCGCCGTCCGGGATGAAGTCCCGCAGCACCTCTTCGGCCAGCGCGAGATCTACTTCTGAGCGGGTCAGGCTGGCGAACGCGGTGACGCGGATCAACGCGCCCTCCAGCTCGCGGATCGAGCTGGAGATCCGGCTGGCGATGAACTCCAACACCTCGGGCGGCGCGTGCAGCCGCTCCTGAGCCGCCTTCTTCTGCAGAATCGCGATCCGCGTCTCCAGGTCCGGCGGCTGGATGTCCGCCAACAGACCCCACTCGAACCGGGTGCGCAGTCGATCCTCCAAAGTGGACAACTGCTTCGGCGACCGGTCCGAGGTGATGACGATCTGCTTGTTGGCGTTGTGAAGCGTGTTGAAGGTGTGGAAGAACTCCTCCTGCGTGCGCTCCCGGTTCTCCAGGAACTGGATGTCGTCGATCAGCAGGATGTCCACGTCCCGGTAGCGGCGCTGGAAGGCCTGCGTCTTGTCGTCCCGCAGCGAGTTGATGAAGTCGTTGGTGAACTCTTCGGTGGACACGTAGCGGACGCTGCGCGCGTTGCCGAGGCTCTGGGCGTAGTGGCCGATCGCGTGCAGCAGGTGTGTCTTGCCGAGTCCGGAGTCTCCGTATATGAACAGTGGGTTGTACGCCTTGGCAGGCGACTCCGACACCGCCACCGCGGCCGCGTGGGCGAACCGGTTGCTGGAGCCGATCACGAAGGTCTCGAACATGTACTTCGGGTTCAGGCGGGTGACGCTGTCGGCCGGCTTCGTCCGATCTCCGAAGCCTCCCCCGCCTGGACGCGCGGAAGCGGCGCCCCGGCCATCCGGCGACGCGGCGCGGTGGGACGCGAGGCCCGGAGGGCTGAGGTTCGGCAGGGTCGGGGCCGCGAAGCCGGGCGTCAGACCGGTGGAGTCACGCGCAGGCGCCGCGCCGGCGGCGTGCCCAGCGGTGTGGCGCGGGTCGGCGGCCGGCTCGCCCCGGGGCGGCGGCGTGGCGGCCGATTGCGACGGCGCGGCCGTCGGCTCCGCCTCGGGCGGTGGCGCGGAGGCGCCCGCCCCCGCGGCTGCCGCGGCGGGCTCCGGGAGCTTCTCGACCTGGCGCACGGTCACGGCGACCTGCACCGGGCGGCCCAGGCTTCGGGAGAGCGCCTCCGTGATGGCCGGCCGCAGACGGGACTCGATCGCCTCTTTGGTGAACGGGTTCGGCGCCGCGATCAACGCGGTGTCCTCCACCAGCGCCAGCGGGCGCGTCAGCCGCAGCCACGCCCGCTGCTGCGGCGAAAGCGTGTCGTCGGCCAACCCTTCGGTCGCTGCCGCCCACACCGTTGCCAGATCGACTGTGTCGTCGGTCACCGTCACGCACCCCCTTGATCTCCGGGTGTCAGCCCGGATCGCGTGGACCGACGCCAATACCGGCCCAAGCCCGTATCCACAGGATGTCCACAGCCTGTGTATGTCGCGACCGCGATGCGTGTCAGCGCAACTCCGGACACGTCGTGTTCACGACACAGTTTTCCGTGTCGCCCGGCGCTGGGCTCTGACATGTGTCGCCGTCCGGTTCAGCTCCCCACCAAATTCGGACGAAGCGGGCGGGCAAGTCGAGCCCGTGAGAAAGTAGCAACCGCGCACGCTAACAGCGTCACGAGCCTCGAACAAGCCGTTGTCCACAGGCACCCGGACAGCTTAGGCGGCTGCGGGTGGCAGCGTGTTCTCACTTGCTTCTTCGGACCTCCGAGACCACTCGAGTGGCATCTGGGGTAGGCGGGCTCCGGAGGGTCCGTTGACCATGAAGTCGTCGCGGCGTACCCTGGCACGGCCATACCTGTCCGCCTTGCTAGGCTGGCAGTCGAGCGGTGTGCGCCCACATTCCCCCGTCGGCGCCGTGCTCCGGCAGACACTCGCAAGGACTTGGAGATCGTGACGTGAGCAAGCGCACCTACCAGCCGAACAACCGCCGCCGGGCGAAGACTCACGGCTTCCGGCTGCGGATGCGCACCCGCGCGGGCCGCGCGATCCTCGGCGCCCGCCGGCGCAAGGGCCGCACACGTCTCGCGGTCTGACTGGCTCCATGCTTCCCGCGGCCGCGCGGCTGCGGCGCCGCGCTGAATTCACAACGACCGTTCGCAGCGGCCGTCGGCGCGGTCACGGAGCTGTAGTGGTGCATCTAGAGCTGTCTGAGAGCACAGACAAAGCCGACGCGTCGCCACGCGTCGGCTTTGTGGTGTCCAAGGCTGTGGGCACGGCGGTGACCCGCAACCTCGTCCGGCGGCGACTGCAACACCTGGTGCGGGACCGGCTCGCGCACCTGCCCCCGCGGGCTTCCCTGGTGGTGCGTGCGTTGCCTGGCGCCGCTGACCGCTCCTATCCGCAGCTCGCCGCGGACGTCGACGCGGCGCTTCGGAGCGCCATCGCCGGCAGACCGCGACGACGGGAAGAGCGCGGGCGGCCGGGCCAGCGATCGGCTCCCGGCCATCGGTCAGCCGAGGGCTCCGCTCCGGTTGACCCACCCGCCGCGTCGCCGCTTCCGGACCCGGTAGAGCCTCAGTCGCCGCCGTCACCGTTGGCCCGGGCGCTGACGTGGCCCGTTGTCGCGTACGGTCGGTGGGTGAGTCCGGCGCTGCCGGCTCGCTGCCGGTTCTACCCGACATGTAGCGCGTACGCGGTCGAGGCCCTGCGAACCCATGGGGCGTTGCGCGGGGTCGCGCTCACGATCTGGCGGCTACTGCGCTGCCACCCGTTCCATCCCGGCGGGCACGATCCGGTGCCCCCCGCGCCCACCCGCCGGAACCATGTCACTGCCACAGGAGCCTGAACGTGGACTTCGTAAACATCGACTTCATCTACGCGGCGATCTCGTGGATTCTGCTGCGCTGGCACGACATGTGGAACGCGCTGTTGCCCGACAAGCCGTTCCTGGGCACCACCTTCGAGTGGATCCTCGCGATCGTGTTCCTGGTGCTGACGGTGCGGGTGCTGCTGTTCCCACTCTTCATCAAGCAGATCCGGGCGCAGCGGGCGATGCAGGCGCTGCAGCCGCAGATCAAGGAGCTGCAGAAAAAGCATAAGGGCGACCGGCAGAAGCTGCAGCAGGAGACCGTCAAGCTCTACCAGGAGTCCGGCGCGAACCCGCTGATGGGCTGCCTGCCGATCGTGCTGCAGCTGCCGGTGTTCTTCGGCATCTTCCACATCCTGCGGCGGATCCGGCCGAACAACGTCACGGACAAGACGCTGTACGGGTGGACGGTCGACCAGTGGGACAGCGCGGTCCAGGCGAAGCTGTTCGGCGCGCCGATCGCCGCCACCTTCACCTCCAGCGCCGCCGACCTGGCGAAGATGGACGCGTCGACCGTCACCGTGAAGATCGTCGCGGCGATCCTCGTCGCGATCATGATCGTGACGACCTTCCTCACCACGAAGCAGATGCTCCGGAAGGCCCCGCCGACCGAGGATCCGAACCAGAAGATGATCCAGCGGCTGATGCTGTACGGCATCCCGGTGACGTTGCTGTTCTCCGGCGGCTACTTCCCCATCGGCGTGGTCATCTACTGGACCGTCACGAACCTCTTCTCGCTCGCTCAGCAGCAGTGGGTGCTGCACAAGTACCCGCCGCCGACCTTCAACGGCAACGGCAACGGCGCGGCCGCGGGCAAGGGCAAGG
>WHSM01000234.1 GCA_009380105.1 Micromonosporaceae bacterium | reverse complement strand
CGGCGACGGGGTGACCACTGTCGTCGCGCGGCGGCAGACAGTGAGAATCGACCACTTCGGGACGCCGGAAGCGTTCCGCGACTACTTCAAGGCCCGGTACGGGCCGACCATCGCGGTGTACAAGAGCATCGCCGACGACCCTGAGAAGGTCGCCGCGTTGGATCGCGAGCTCGCGGATCTCGCCCGGCGCAGCGACACGGGCGCAGGGACCGGGACGACGGCGCTGGACTGGGAGTATCTGCTGCTCACTGCCCGCAAACGGAGCTAGCGGCGGCGAGGGGACGCGGCGGCGCTGCGGTGCGCCGCATGCCGGGCCCCTTGAGTGACATGTCGCCTTCGCTCACTCCCTGACGCCGTAGCGGAGATGGACCATGCCGGTGCCGAAACGACGTTCGCTCAGCAGGTCGAGCGTCACGCGGATCCCGTCGGGGAACGACGCCGTGCCGCCTCCCACCAGGACGGGCGCGACAAACAGGTGGCACTCGTCGACCAGGCCCGCCTCGAGCGCCTGGGCCGCGAGGCCCGGACCGCCCACGGTGATGTCACGACCCGCTGACGCTGTCAGCTGGCGGACCGCCTCAGGGTCGAAGTCCCGCTCGATCCTCGTCCTGGCGGTGGACGCCGTCCCCAGCGTCCTGGAGTACACGATCTTGTCGGCGGCCTGCCAGATCTCCGCGAAGTCCCGCATGGACGGCGGCTGGTCGAGGGTGTCCGCGGTCTCCCAGGCCGCCATCACCTCGTACAGCCGGCGCCCGTACAGGTACGTGCCTACCGGCCGATAGAGATCGTTGATGAAGGTGTGCACCTCCTCGTCCGGCACAGACCAGTCGAATCTGCCGTCCTCGTCTGCCACGTAGCCGTCGAGCGACGTGATCGCCGAGTAGATCAGCTTGGCCATGGTGAGCCTCCTTACGACGCGTTTCGGCGCCGTGCCCTTGTTGGCCCGTTCAATGGTGCTGCCAGTCGTCGAGGGCATCGCCCGTCGCCGGGGAAAGCCCGAGAACGTCACCTTCAGTCGTGACGCCCAGACCCAGGACCACCCTGTTGACGTACGCGAAGTAGCTTGCGACCTGGTTGACCTCCAGGATCTCGCCGTCATCGAGTCCGGCCGCGCGTAGCGCCTCCACGTCCGAGCGGGTCGCGGCGGGCGGTTGCCGGGTCAGGCGCTCGACGTAAGCGAGGATCGCCTGCTCGCGCGCGCCGAACACGTCAGTCTGCGTGGGCGACTCCAGAGCGGCCGCGATCGCGGCCGCCTGTTCATCGCCGAGCAACCGCCCAAGGCCGGCGGTGTGATGGTCCACGCAGTACTGGCAGCCGTTCAGCCGGCTGACGTGCACGCCGACGGTCTCCAGGAGCCAGACCGGCAGCCGGTTGCCCGTGTGGTGCAGCACGCTCTTGTACAGCGCGAGATGCCCCTGCAGGGTGTGCGGCCGCAGGCTGTGCACGGCCAGCACGTTGTCGACCTCGCCGCCCGGCCCACGTGCCCGGCCGTAAATGGCTCGCAGCCGCCCGGTGGCCTCGCTGTGCGGAATCCGCTTGATCCAGCTCATCGGCCGGATCGTAGCCCTCAGTGGCGTGGTGGTGGCCCACTGGGTCGCCGGGCGCCGTGCCCGACCAGCAACAGCGCCGGCGGATCGCTCACGCTTTCTCCTCCGCGGACACCGTCTCAGCGGCCGACGCCCCCGCAGGGGCTTCCTCGGACGCATCGCCGGCGTCCACCGGCGTGTCCTCGGGCACGTCACCGTCCTCCTCGTCCTGGACCGGCGCCAGCGGGTCACCGTACAGCAACGCGTTAATCACCGCTGCCGCGACCGCCGCGCCACCCTTTGCGCTGGCGTTCGACACCTGCGGCAGCCCCGCCTCGCGCAGCGCCGCCTTGGACTCCACGCCGCCGACGAACCCGACCGGCACACCCACCACCAGCGCCGGGCGCACCCGCCCTGCCTCGGCGAGCTTGATCAGCTCGAACAGCGCGGTCGGAGCGGTGCCGATGGCGAACACCGCGCCGTTGCGCGCCAGCTCCGAGGCGAGCCGAATCCCGGCCGCGGATCGGGTGATGTGGTTGACCTCGGCGATCTCGGCCACCGCTGGCGCGTCCACCAGGCAGAGCGCCTCGTACTCGGTGATCCCGGCGGCGACCACCTGGGAGTCCACGACCAGCGTCGCGCCGTCGGCGAGCGCGGCGGCACCCGCGGCGAGCGCGTCCTCGTCGCACACCAGATCGGCCAGGTAGTCCAGGTCGGCGCTGCCGTGCACCACCCGTTCCACGACATCGCGCGTGTGTCGAGGCAGCTCACTGGTGTCCGCCTCCCGGCGCAGGATCTGGTACGACTCCGCCTCGATTGGCGGCACGACTCGCCTCACAGCTCAGCCTCCCCTTCTTTGATCGTGATCGCTGATGGTGACGGCATCGACCGGGCATACTCTCACGCACTCACCGCAGCCGGTGCACAGTTCGCGCACGGCGTAGAGCTGCCCGCCGCACGGGCGGATGGCATCCAGCGATAACCGCGCGAGGTGACCATACGGCCCGCGATCAATCTCGTGCTAGTGGCGCCCACCAGCACGACGGTCAACCTGTCCATGATCGAGGAGTCTGCCGCCAACTCGCCGAGCGTGCTGACCCGTGTCCCTGCCTCGTCAAAGGACCGCGGCGCGGCGAACTTCTCCCCGCGCGCCTACCCGAGCGACCGCTGCCAGCTCTACCGGCGCGGCGGGCGGCGGCGCACGGTGGTCGGCGAGCACGTACGGCCGGACCAGCTCCAACGTCGGCGGTTCCGCGGGCTCTGCCGTCGCCCGCGCCCACTGGGACAGGTAGACGGCGCCGGCGCGCCGCCGCGGCGGTGGACTCAACCGACTGCTCCGCGGGCCCGGTCGGGCCGGCCGACGGCCGTCTTGCTGCAGCCCCTGCACACCATGACGTCGCCGCAGTGCGGGCACCACGTGTTGATCCGCCGCAGGTACCAGCCCAGCCCGACGCCGATCAGCGCGCCCAGGACCAGGAGCAGCGCGGCCATACGATCATCTCCCCTACGGGTGCTCGCCGACGAGGCGCGATGGCGGGCGAGGCGGTGCTCGTTGGATCTCTATTCGCGAATCGCAGATCTGTGAAACACAGATTACGAAGACCTGCCCGGCTTGACAAGACGTCGGCCGGAAACAGGTCGATCAAGTCCAAAAGAGACGGTGATCTCGTATGACGAAAGAAACACCCAAGCGGCCTGTGCTGGTGCAGCTACAGCTTGTAAGGTTTCCGTTGAGCCTTGAGACAGGCCGACGCACAAAGAGATCCCCCGGGGCCGCCACCCCGGGGGATCTACGCAAGACATGTGCCGACTAGACGTCGTACCGGCCAGCCTTCACATCGTCGAGGAACGCGGCGAACGCCGCCCGGCTGATGACGTGAGCGCCCCCTTCGGGACGCTTGCTGTCGCGCACGGCCGTCACACCGGGGAGGTTGGCCGCGACCTCAACGCAGGCTCCGTTCGACTGGCCGCTGCGGCTCGCCTTGCGCCAGTGTGCTTGAGACAGGTCGATCATGACTCACTCCAATGTTTCAGCGAGTTGCTTCAGATGTGCCGTGGTCGCGGGCGCGTCGAGCGCTGCTTCCCGCGCACGGCCGAAAATTTCGATGTACGCGTCGGTCTCCTTCTTCTCGCTCACCTCCTGAATGCCGAAGTCGGTCTCCAGGCAGACGACCGACGGCTCGTCGCCTGGGAAATCGAAGACGCTGATCAGGCCGCACATCCCCGGATGCAGGCCGTCAGCGAACCGGAGCAGTCGCAGCTCGACGTTGGGGCTGCGGGCCAACTCCACCAGGTGACCGACCTGGCAGCGTCGCTCCTCCAGTGAGCCCCACCGGTACAGCAGGGACGCCTCGGTGACGACCGCCGTCACCTCGGGCGCCGCGGCGCCCTCACGCGTGAGGGCCTCCTGCCGCCGCAGCCGGGACTCCAACGCCCGCCGGCGCCACGCGGGAGACTGCGAGCCGACGCGCATCTGCGCCTCGGCGTACGCCTGGGTCTGGAGCAGGCCCGGCAGCACCAGCGGCATGTACAGGCAGATCCGAGCGGCGTCCTCCTCGTAACCGGAATACTCGCTGTCGCCGAAGACGTCGCTGTAGTCACGCCACCAGGCTCTGTGCCGGGCCGCCACGGCGAGATCCTCGAGCTCCCGCCGATCGGCGTCGGCCACTTCGTAGATGCGCAGCAGGTCTCGGATGTCGCTCATGTCCGGTCGCTTCCACGAGTTGGCCTCGAAGCGCCCGACCTTGCCGCGGCCCCAGTTCAGCTTGTCGCAGACCTGGTTCGCGGTGTAGCCGTTCTGCTTCCGCAACTCCTCGAGTCGGCGCGACAGGCGGCGTTTGGCGACAGTCGCCCCGTATGTGTCAGTCACCTCAGACTCTCCTCTTGACAGGGCGTCGCGGTCAGCATACAGCGTACTAATTTGCGAATCACAAAACTACGCTGTGCGCTTACTGATCACACCGCTAGGCGTGCGCAGGCCCGGAATGGCGCCTCGTGATCAGTCCGCGGCGTCATCGAACTCGCCCTTCTTCGCTCCGTCGACGAACGCCTCCCACTCGCGCCGGTCGTACACCAGCACGCGGCCGTCCGGATCCTCGGCCACACGCATCAAGACCCACGGTTGGCCCAGCCCGCTGACGAACGCCACCTCGATCGCGTCAGGGCCGTCGCTGGAGCGTCGCCAGGCCTGGGTCTCGGGCTCGACGCCGAGGTCGTCGAGGGTCGGCTTGCGCGGTGCCTTCATTCGTCTCGCTCCTCAGTGTCAGGGCTTGCGGCCGACCGCCGCATAGCCCCACCGGGAGCCGTCGCTGTCAGCCGCTTCGCAGTCCTCCGCCGCCCACTCGCCCAGGAAACACAGCTTCGGCTCCGCGTCGTGATACGGCGGCACGATCTCCAGCCCTTCGAAGAACCGCTCCACCTCGGCCCGGGAGCGCGGGTGAAACTGCGACGCCGCCTGCCGGAACGCGGTCGACAGCGCCCGCACCCCCCGGTCCGCCTGCTTGTCCCGGGTGCCGTGGGGGAGCGCCAGGTAGCTGCCCGACGGCAACGCCTCAAGGTAGCGGGCCACCGCGCCGTACGGGTCGTCCTCGTCGGACACCAGATGCAGCACCGCGACCACCAGCAGCCCCACCGGTTGGTCGAAATCGATCACGGTGCGCACCGCGGGGTCGCCGAGCACGCCCTCCGGATCCCGCAGGTCGCCCCGCACCGCGGCCACGCCGTCCAGGCCGGCGACGAGCGGGCCGGCCACCTCCTCGAACTCCGGCGCATTGTCCACGTACGCCACGCGCGCGCCCGGGACCTCCTTGCGCACCACGTCGTGAGTGTTGTTGACCGTGGGCAGGCCCGCCCCGATGTCCAGGAACTGCCGGATCCCCGCTTCCGCGGCGAGCCAACGGGAGGCCCGCTGCAAGAAGCCACGGTTGGCCCAGGCCACGTCCTCGACCTCGGGCATCATCCTGCGCACCTGCTCCATCGCCTCACGGTCGACGGGCAGGTGGTGCGAGCCGCCGAGCACGTAGTCATACATGCGTGGCACCGACGGCCTGGACTGCGGTGCTGTGTCGCTCATCGAGGTCTCCATGGCAGATGTGAGGAAAACGCGGGTCTGTTCCGTTCTGGCCGGAATCGGATCCTCAGTTTCGCAGCATAAGCGCGAATCTCAAACTGTCATCGACGAACTGAGCCATCTGCCACGCACCGCCCACGCGCGGCGCTCATCCGCCGCATGCAGCGTCATTGATCCTGTTCTGCGGGCCGTACGACCCTACGGGTTACGGATGCTGTGGGCCCGGCCGCCGCATGGCGTGCCGGGCCCTACTCCGCAGTGCGTCAACTCTGCCGTAGCGCGGGCATCGGGGTCGGCACGGAATACGCCGCCGCACCGGCTCCCACGCCGCCTTCGCAGGTGTTCGGCGGCTGCGTGCTGATCCCGCGGGTCGAGGGGCGCTCGGCGGCCCAGAACATGTAGCCGAGCAGCCCTGACGTGGTTCCCGCGCCGTTCGGGGCCGCCGTCTGCACCCACGGGCCGGTCGACTTCTGCAGCGAGGCGGCGAAGTCCAGGCACTCCGGGTACGGCTGACGGCTGCCGCCGGCGATGTAGAGGCCGCCGGTGAACTTCGCGGGCGCGAGCGGCGGCACCGGCGGCCCGTACTGCGGCTTGCCGTCGATGTGCTCCTGCCAGTTGGCGATCGCGTCACTGGCGGTGCTCGGCTGACGGGCGGGCACCATCGCGTTGGCGTAGTCGAGCACCGGCGCGTCGGTGCGCAGCCAGTCGGCGGTGGCCTTGCGGTTGAGCGCGATCAGCCACCTGTCGCCGGCCGCCACGTCGATGGTCAGGCGCGCGGCCGGATCGGCGCCTGCCGCGTCGTACGGATGGATCGTCCGGTACGCGTCGATGAACGCCTGCAGGCCCGCGAGGTTCGGGTCGGCGTTGCGCTCGTAGTCGATCTCGATGCCGACGCCGAGCCGCCGCGCGACCTCTGCCGCGTTGCGCCCGAACTGGGCCGGGTCCTCGGCGAGCGCCTGGTCCCATGCGTCGGTGTAGGTGATGCCGCCGATGGAGAGCGTCACCCGGATGCCGCGGGAGGTGAAGTAGTCGACGATCTCGGGTGTCATGCCGCGCGGCACGCCGTCGAGGGTGGTGGCGTCGGTCGTCCTGCGCAGGAGTTTGTACGGGTGCACGAAGCTCAGCACGACCAGGTTGACCGACGGCCGGCCGTCGCCGCGATCGACCAGCCAGTGGTTCATGCTGTCGAACTCGGCGATGTCCCGGACGGTTCCCCAGGTGCAGAAATCGTCGCTGCAGTGCCACGCGCCGTACACCTGGATCG
>WHSM01000338.1 GCA_009380105.1 Micromonosporaceae bacterium | reverse complement strand
GCGCCGCAGGTCACCGCGACAGTCACGGTCCCGGTGTCGGTCCCGGTCCCGTCCGAGGCGGTGTACGTGAAGCTGTCCGGCCCGCAGTAGTCCGCCGCCGGGCTGTACGTCACCGTGGATCCGTTCGTGCTGGCCGTGCCGTGGCCGGGTCCGGTCACACCGGAGACGCTCAAGGCGTCGCCGTCCACGTCGGAGTCGTTGTCCAGCACGTGGACCACCACGACGGTGTCCTCAGGTGTCGAGGCCGCGTCGTCCGCCGCCACCGGGGCGTCGTTGGCGCAGGTGATCTTCACGGTGATGGCCGCGGACGCGGTGTGGCCGTGGCCGTCGCTGATCGTGTAGTCGAAGGTGTCGTCCGGCGACCCGCACATGTCGGCGTTCGGGGTGTACGTGACAGTCGTGCCGTCCGTGACCGCCGTGCCGCGCGCCGGGGCGCCTACCGCCGTGACGGTCAGGGTGTCGCCGTCCGGATCCGTGTCGTTGCCGAGCACGCTCACCGGCACGGCGGTGTCCTCGGCCGTGGTCGCGGTGTCGTTGACCGCCACCGGCGGGCAGTTCATCTCGATGGTCACGGTCGCGGGCACGGACGCCGTGCCGTCGCTCACCGTGTAGGTGAAGCTGTCGTCGCCGCAGAACCCGGCGTTCGGCGTGTACGTGACGGTGCCGTCGCCGTTGTCCACCGCGCTGCCGTGAGCCGCGGCGCCGACCCCGGTCACGGTCAGCGTGTCGCCGTCGGCATCGGTGTCGTTGGCGAGCACGGTGACGTTGACGGCGGTGTCGGGCGTGGTGGTCGCGGTGTCGCCGGCCGGGTCCGGGATATGGTTCGCGCCGGTCGCGGGAAGGCTCATCACTGACACCGGCGCCATGCTCGCGGCCCCGATGCCGTCGCCGAGCTGGCCCCGGCTGTTGTCGCCCCAGCAGGAGATCGTGGAGTCGATCAGCCGGGCGCAGGTGTTGCGGCGGCTGGCGCTGACCGCGGTGATGAACGGGATCGCCTCTGGCTTGCCGGGAGCCTCGAAGGCCTCCACCGGACGGGAGCTGTCCGAGGTGGATCCGTCGCCCAGCTGGCCGGAGCCGTTCTCACCCCAGCACGACATGCCGCCGTCGGCGCGCGCCGCGCAGGTGTGGAAGTCGCCGGCCGTGAGGAGCTTCGCCTGCTTGCCGGGCGTCGAGCCGTCGAACGCGGGCGCCGCGGTCGGACGGTGTCGAGACGTGGTGGTGCCGTCGCCGAGCTGGCCGGAGCCGTTGGAACCCCAGCACTTCACGGCGTCGTTGGACAGCCGCGCGCAGGTGTGGTTGGCGCCGGCGACCAGCGCGGACACTCCGGTGAGCGGATCGTCCACGTCCGGGTCGGTGTCGACCTGCACCCGCACCGCGGTGTGCCGTTCGGACGTGGTGTTGTCGCCGAGCTGGCCGGAGCCGTTGAAGCCCCAGCAGCGTACCGACGAATCGGAGATCAAAGCGCAACCGTGGAAGCCACCGGTGACCACCGACGTCACGTTGGTGAGGTCCGCGAGCACGGTGTCGTCAGGGTCGGGGTCGGTGTCGATCTGCACCGTCACGGGCGCGGACCGGTCGGTGGTCGTGTTGTCGCCGAGCTGGCCGTTGGTGTTGCGGCCCCAACAGGAGACCTTTCCGTCCGTACGGACGGCGCACGTCATCCCGCGCTCCGCGCTCCCCAGCGCGCCACCCGCGTTGACGGTGGTCGCGGTGGTCAGACCGGTGACGGGGACCGGAGCCGGACTGCTGGCCGTGGCCGAGTTCCCGAGCTGGCCGTTGCCGCCGAGTCCCCAGCATCGCGGCGCTTTGGACCCGTCCGGCAGGGCGCAGGCGTGCCCGTTGCCGGCGTCGATCGCGTCGGCCGCCGGGATGCCCGAGACCGGCACGCGCACCGTGGTGTCAGTGACGCCGAGGCCCGCTCCGAGGCGGCCGTCGGCGTTGGAGCCCCAGCACACCGGGAGGTCCGTGTCGCCAGCGGCGTTGACCAGCGCGCACGCGAAGTCCGTGCCCGCGGTCACCGTCGTGGCGCCGGTGACCGCGGTGACCGTCACCGGCGTGGGGTTGCTCGCGGCGTACCCGCCGAGTTGGCCGTAGAAGTTGTAGCCCCAGCACTTCATCGACGTGCCGGCGAGCGCGCAGTTGTGGAAGCCACCGGCGGTGACCGCGTCGACCGATCCCAGGCCACCCACCGGCAGCGCGTTGACGCTGTCCTCGATCTGTTCGGTCAGGGGCTTCGGGTCGGCGCCGAGCTGGCTGCGGTTGTTGTTGCCCCAACAGCGCACGGCGCCTCCGGACACCCGGGCGCAGGTGTGATATTGCCCGGCGCTGAGCGCGGTGACGCCGGTGAGCGGCACGAGGTTCTCGATCAGCGGGTCCGGGTTGCCGTCGCGGCGCACCGCGAGCGGAGCGGTGCTCGGCTGCATCACGTCGTCCACGACCGCGGTGGCGTGGCCGAGTGAGCCGTACGCGTTGTGCCCCCAGCACCGCACGGTCTTGTCGTCGTCGTCCAGGAGCACGCAGGTGTGCGACGAGCCAGTGGTCAGCACCAGCACCGGGTCGTCCGCCGGATCCGCCAGGCCTGCCACCGCGGTCGGCTCCGACCGGTCGGCTTTCGTGCCGTCGCCGAGCTGCCCGAAGCCGTTATGGCCCCAGCACTTCACGACGCCGTCCTGCAACAGGGCGCAGGAGTGGAACTCGCCCAACGACAGCGCCTTCGCCGGATTCGCCGCGGTGATCCCGGACACCGACTTCGGCGACGAGCTCGTGTCGCCCGGGTTGCCGTCCCCGATCTGCCCCGCGCCGTCGTTGCCCCAGCACTTCACGGCGCCGTCGCCGAGGATCGCGCAGCTGTGGAAGCCGCCTGAGGCGACGGATGTGGCGCCGCTGATCCCCGAGACCGGGACCGGCTGCGTGCTGTCGGCGGTGCTGCCGTCGCCGAGTTGGCCGTTTCCGTTGAGTCCCCAGCAGCGGGTCGCGCCGCCGTGAACCAGCGCGCAGGTGTGACTGCCGCCGGCGGAGAGCTGGAGCACTGCGCTGAGGCCGGAGACCAGCACCGGGTCAGTGCTGGTGGTGGTCGTGCCGTTGCCGAGCTGGCCATTGTCGTTGCCGCCCCAGCACTGCACCTGTCCGGTGTCGACGATGGCGCAGGAGTGCAGATTGCCGGCCGAGATCCGCCGCTGCTTGTCGACCAGGCTCGGGCTCGACGCCTCGTTCGGGTCCGCGAGCGCGGGAGCGGCGAGCCCCGCGACGCCCAGTGGCAGCGCGAGCAGGAGGGTCGCGACGGCGCGCAGTCCCCGGCGCCGCGTCAGATGGCTAGTCACCCTTACACACCTCTTCTGGTTTCGGCGGCTCAGGCACACCGAGCTTGTTCTTGACGGCCTCCCAGATCAGGTCTGAGACGCAGTCGTGGCCGTCGGCGTTGGGGTAGATGCCCATGCCCTTGGTGGTCTGTGTGGCGGAGATCAACACGCCCGTGACGGCGGGCGTCAGGTACGGGAACGGCGACTTCTGGCCGTCAGTGCCGTCGCTTTCGATCCACTCGTCGTCGCAGCCGAAGTCCTTTGTGGAGTCGTGATTGTGAATCGTGGCCTTCGGGTGGTAGACCTTCGTCTTGATCTCGACTTCCATCCGCATGCAGTGGTCTTTGAACTTCTCGTACGGGTTGACGAAGAAGAACCGGCCCTGTGAGGCCTGGGTGAACTGGGCGACCACCTTCTGGATCGTCTCGTTGAGCTTCTTGACGACCTGGTCGAGCGTCACCAGGGCGGGCGGCAGCAGGATCCACCGAGCGGTGCAGGTGGGGATGGTGTCCTGCAGCTTCAGGCAGAACTCCGGGATCTTGGTGGCGACCGACGTGGCCGACGGGTACGGGTTGAAGTAGCCGGTCACGGCGACCACCAGCTGCGGGTTGCCGTCCATCTGGACCTTGTGGCGGTTCAGGATCTCGCCGAGGTCCTTGGTGAGCTTGGTCCACACGTTCGTGCTGTTCAGGACCTTGAGCGCGCACGTGTTGGCGTCCAGGAAGTCGTGGTCCTTGACGTTGCCGAAGCACTTGTCGACGTGGTCGACGATGGTGTCGTTCTGCCGGCCCAGGGTCAGCGTGATCAGCCTGGGCCGCAGGTCGTGCGCCTTCGCCTGCTGCGTCGGCGCGGGGCCGCCGGCGTAGGTGTCGGTGTCGGTCGGGTTCTCCGAGGTGTTGTAGAGGCACCACGGCCCCGGCGTCTGCTGCAGCCGTTCGGCGAGCAGCTGGTCGGAGTAGCGGTCGCTCGCGGTGATCTGCTCTTTCGGCTGGTCCTTCTTGGCGCCGAGGACGACGGCGTCGCCGCCGGCCACGTACCGCAGCGCGGCGTCGGTGTCGCACGGGTCATCCGGCGTCGGCAGGTCGGCGCTGGTCCCGGCCGCGCTGCCGCCCGCCGATCTGAGGGCGCCTGGACCGGCCGAGGCCACACCGCCCAACACCAACACCGTCGCGGCTGCCATCGCCGCCCCACGGAACCAGTCGCGCATGATCCAACCCCCTCGGAAACTCACTGTCATCACGCTGGAGGAACGCCAGCCGAACCCCCCGGGGGCGGGACGCGAAGCCCGCCCCCGGGGACCGTCCGCTAGACGCCCTTCGAATCCACGGAGGTGTTGTTGGTCTCTGCCGGGTCCGGCACAGCCTCGGTGCCCTCCACGATCCGGTTGTCCGGGTCGGCAATTGCCGTCGCGGTCACCGTCTCGCCCTGCGCCGTCGTGTAGACGCGCACTGTGAACGTGTCGGGTGTGGCGTCGAGGTCGCCGACACAGGTCACCTTGCTGATCGGGTTCTCCTCGATCTGACAGGTCCAGCCGGCAGGCGGGTTGACGTTCAGCGGGATCACGCCGACCGGCAGTTCGAGCACCACCAGGAAGTTCCTGGCTCCGACCGGCGACGGGTGGGCGTTGAGCACCTTG
>WHSM01000617.1 GCA_009380105.1 Micromonosporaceae bacterium | reverse complement strand
CCGTCGTCGGTGGTGGCGGACACCCACCACTCGATCGTCTGCTTCTTCAGCGTCGTTTCGGTGGTGCCCTGCCACGATTTGCCGTCGGACCGCATGGGGGCCGTGCGCTCGTCTCCGCTCTCGATGCGCCAATGCAGCGTCACCGTGTCGGGCTCACCGCCGTAGACGTACGCCGTCACGTTGAGCGCCCAGGTCTTCTCGTCGCACCGCGCCCTGTCGGTAGCGCGAACCGTCAAGTCTGTCGCTGTGCTCGCGTCCGGGGACGGGCTGCCCGGATCCTCGGGTGAGGACGATGCGGCGAGTGATGGCTCACCCGGCGGCGAAACAGTCCCGACGGAAGGGCTCGGTGCCTCGGAGGCCGGGTCGGTGACGTCGGCGTCCGGCGACGAGGCCGCTGACGGCGGGTGCCACACCGCGTCCGTGACGCCGAGCCGGGGGCCGAGCAGCGCCAGGCCACCGATGATCAATAAGACCAACGCCGCGGCGGCGGCAGCGCGCCACGCGACCCCCCTGCGGCGCCGGTCCAGTGGCTCCGGGAAGCCGGTGGCGTGGGAGAACCGCCCGGCCCGCGCCGCGATGGCCTGGCCGTCGTTAAGCCCTGCCCCGCGGGCGCTCTGCCCCGGGCTGCCGTCGCCGCGCCGCGCTGCGCCGTCGTCGAGTCCGGCGCCACCGCTACCGCAGGTGAGCCGCAGCCTCGTCCAGAGCTCCTCGCTGACCAGCGCGAACGGCAGCGTGGCGTACCCGGACAGCAGCGCGCTGGGTTGCAGCTGCCGTCGCTGCCGTTCCGCGCACACCACGCACGAGGGGATGTGTCGCGCCAGGCGTTTGCGCAGCAGACTCGTCAGGCGCCCGTCCCAGCCGGCGAGCAGGGACTGCAACTCGTCGCAGTCGTCGGCCCCGGTGCGGGCGACCAGCAGTGCGCCGAGCGACCGCTCCAGCTGGGTCCGGGCCCGTGACAGCCTGGCGTGGGCGTGGTTGGCGGACACGCCGAGCACCGCGCCGACATCGGCGGCGGACAGGTTGTGGCGGAGCGCCAGCTCGATCGCTTCGCGGTCGTTGTCGGGGAGGGCCGCGCTCGCGGTGTGGACCAGCTCCCGCAACTCCTCGGCGCGCAGCCCGGCGCCGAGGTCGATGGACTCAGCGCTCACCGCTTCCGCCTCGTCGAGCGGGGCCCGCCGGCGTCGGGCGCGCAGCGCGCGAAGACACTCGTTGCGGGCGACGGCGTACAGCCAGGCGCGGAGCCGGCTCGGGTCGCGCAGCTCGCCGGCGCGCTGGCTCGCCACCACGAACGTGTCGTGGACCGCGTCGGCCGCGGCTTCGGCGTCGTGCAGCACGGAGCGGCAGTACGCGTGCAGTCGGTCGGCGTACCGCCGGTAGGCCCGTTCCAGTCCCGCGGGGTCGCCCGCGGCCAGAGCCTGGGCGATCGCCGCGTCGCCAGCGGACTCGTCGTCGTTCCGCGCCGGCTCCACGTGAGGCAGATTAGCGCTCTCCGCCCAGCGCACGTGAGGTCCGACGGGCGTCGTATCGCTGACACTTGACCGCCGTCCGGCACGGCGTCGGGATAGATCATGACGCCTCCTCATCGGCTCACTCACGTAGGTGTGATG
>WHSM01000208.1 GCA_009380105.1 Micromonosporaceae bacterium | reverse complement strand
TCGGCAGGGCGCCCGGTCGTTGCGGGTTGGGCAGCTTCACGCGCTGCGCCGCGGGGCCCGCGCCGACCTCCTCGTCCTTCTGGGGCTCCCAATACCAGGCGCTGGCATCCGTTTCGGGCACGTACTTCATCGTCTTGCTGACGGGCGCGGCGGCTCCGGTCTCCAGTTCGGCCGAGGCGGGCGCGATGTACATGCCCAACAGAGCTACCGCGACAGCGCCGAACGTCATGACGCGTGCGCGTAGGGTAAAACGCATGGTCAAAATGCCTCCAGTACGAGTCGCGCCCCCGACCGGATGCTCCTAGACCATCCGAGCGCGACTCCGATATGTCCCGACATACCGGCGACCGCGCCGTCTCGCGGAAAGTTACCCGCCAGAAACCACATTGTCCATCACCGCAGACCCCGGTATTGAACTCATCGGCAGAACGGCCCGATTCGCAACAGTCGGCACGTGGTCTCAGGCGGCGAGCAGCGCGCGGAGCCGGTCGGCCTGGGTCCGCCAGCCCCACCGCGCCTCCGCCCAGGCGCGGCCCGCCTTCCCCATGCGGGCCGCCAGCGCCGGATCGGCCAGCAGTTCCGCGACCCGGTCGGCGACCTGCGCGACGTCGCGGCCGTCGACCAGAGCGCCGGTCTCGCCGTCGAGCACCGCGTCCGGCGCCCCGCCCGAGTCGCCTGCCACCACGGGCAGGCCCACCGCCGAAGCCTCCAGGAACACGATGCCCAGCCCTTCCACGTCCAGGCCGCCGTTGCGGGTGCGGCACGGCATCGCGAACACGTCGCCCGCCGCGAAGTGCGCCGGCAGCTCCGCCGACGGGACCGACCCGGTGAGCACCACGTGCTCCGCCACGCCCTTCTCTGCCGCGAGCCGGCGCAGCCGCTTGGCGTACGGCCCGCCGCCGACCAGCAGCAGCGCCGCCTCGGGAACCCGGCGGCGGATCGCGGGCAGCGCCCGGATCAGCACGTCCTGGCCCTTACGGGGCACCAGCCTGGACACGCACACGACCACAGGGCGGCCGGCGAGGCCGTGCCGGCGCCGCACCGCGGCGCCGTCGGCCGACGGCGCGAACCGTTCGACGTCCACACCCGGCGCCAGCCGTCGCAGCTCGGTCAACCCGTCCACCGCGCGCGCCAGCCGGGTCCGGGTGTACTCGCCGAGGTAGGTCATCACGTCGGCGTGACGGGCGATCCGGCGCAGCATCGCCCGGGCGCCGGGCAGCATCGCCCACCCGACCTCGTGCCCGTGGGTCAGCGCGACCACGCGGCGCGCTCCGGCCGGCCGCAGCGCCGGAGTCAGCAGGCCCAGCGGCGCGGCGGCGCCGTACCAGACCGAGTCGCAGTCGTGGGAGCGGATCAGCTCCGCGGCCCTCCGGGCGACCCCGGGGGTAGGCAGCAGCACCCCGGTGTCCTCCCGCACCACCTCGAAAGGCTGCTCGGCGTCGAAATCGGCCGCGCCGCGCCACGTTGAGGCGTAGACCACCAGGGAGTCGACCGGTTGGCGCACGGCGAGGCCGTGCACGAAGGACTGGATCCCGCCCGGCCGGGGCGGGAAGTCGTTGGTCACCAGCAGGGTGCGCGCCACTCCGCGATCGTAGCGGCCGGGCTCAGCCAAGTCGGGCTCACGCGAGTCGGGCGCTACTCGCCGTGCGCGCGGGCGGCCGCGATCCGCTGCCCGGTGGTCGGGTGCGAGCCGAACCACCAGTGCTCGAGCCTGGGCGGGTCCGGGTCGGAGAGGTTGCGCAGCGCCAGCCTGCGCTGCATCGCCTCGAATCCCGCGGGGTCGCCGGTCAGCTCCAACGCGTGCCGGTCGGCGCGCATCTCGATCTGCCGGGAGACGAGGCTCTGCGCGGGCGTGGTCAGCAGGCCGGCCAGGCTCACCACGGCCAGCAGCAGCGCCAGCGCCCGCGGATCGGCCAGGTCCGACGGCTCGCCGGGCAACCCGGCCCGCCGCAGCAGCCAGCCCCAACCTCCCAGCAGGTACAGCGCGCACACCGCCGCGGCGGCGCCGGCGCTGCCCAGCACGGTGCCGATCACCACGTCCCGGTCCTTGGCGTGGCCCAGCTCGTGCGCCACCACCTGCGCCACCTCGGTGTCGGAGCCGGCCTCCAGCAGGGTGTCGTACACGACGATCCGCCGGGTCGGCCCGTACCCGGAGACGTACGCGTTGACGGTCCTGGTGCGCCGCGACGCGTCGGCGACCAGCACGTCGCGCACCGGCACCCCGTCGCGTGCGGCCAGGTTCATCAGCTCGGCGCGCAGCGGCGACTCCGGCATCGGGGTGAACTTGTTGAAGATCGGCTCCACCAGCAACGGGAACACCAGCGACAGCAGCAGCACCAGGCCCGCGGCGCCGGCGGCCGCGAACGCCCACCACCAGCGCGGCGCGAGCCGGGTCAGCGTGTAGAAGCCGGCCAGCACGACCACGGCGAGCACCCCGGTCACCAGCAGCGACTTGGCCACGTCGACCGCCCACCCGGACCAGTCCTGCGTGGACAGGTCGTACCGCCGCAGCACCACATGCCGCCAGGCCGCGAACGGCAGCGCCACGAGCTGCCCGATCAGCACCACCGCCAGGCCGCCGAGCAGCGCCTGGGCGAGCCAGTGCCCGCCGAGCGGGCGGCCGGCAAGCTCGATCAGCCGGGCCCCGAGCGGGGTCAGCCCGAGCGCGAGCGCCACGGCCAGCCCGAGCAGCAGACCCGCGTACCCGCTGGGGCGCAGCGCCGAGTGGAACTCCTTGCCTTTGGCGACCTGGTCGGCCGGCAGGTCCGCCACGGCCGCGAGCTGCGCCGCGCGCGACGGCGCGGCAACCGACCACGGCACCGCGAACACCACCAGGCCCGCCATCACAGCGGCCAGGCCGACCAGGGCGAGGATCGCCGCGCCGCGTGGTGTCACTTGTCGCCCAACTCCTTGTCCAGGTACGCGCGCCACAGCGCGACGAAGTCAGCGGTTCCCAGGTCCAGCTCCTGGCGCAACGCCAGGTCGAGCGCGACGTCCGGGTCGCCCGCGGGGCGGCTGAGACGCTCGTAGAGCCGGGTCAGCGTAGCGTCGCCGAACCGCTCAGCGATCAGGCGGCACGCCAGCCACGACGACTGGTACGCCTGCGCCAGCCGGGAGTTGCCCGAGTCGAAGTCGCCTGCCGTCGGCAGCCGGTCCGGCAGGCGGCCGGCGCGCACCCCCCGCGCCAACTCCCGGGCCGCGCCGCGCGGCGCCGACCCCACGCTGCGGTGCGCCACGTGATCGGCGAAGCCTTCCGCCAGCCAGTACGGCGTCGCGGCGCTGGTCACGTGCCTGGTCGCCACGTGCGTGATCTCGTGGGTGAGCACCACTTTCCGGCCGTACGGCGACAGCTCGCCGAACACCGCGGGGTTCACCAGGACGCGCTTGCCGACCGGTGGCCCCGAGCGCCGCACGTCGGCCGACGCGAACGCCGCCATCCGCGACAGGTCGCCGGGATCCTCGATGAGCTGACCGAGCTCCCCCGCGTCGGAGGGCACCAGCACCACGACCTGCCGCGACCAGTCCCGCCACACCGCGGACACGGCCGGGACCGCATCGGCGGCGATGGCGAGCACCGAGCGCATCAGCGACTCCGAGCCCGGGTGCCCGAGCACCAGCACCGACGGCGTGGAGATCGCCTTCACCGGGCCGAAGTCCCACAGGTTCGCCACGGTGCCGGCGCCCGGCTCGGCCAGGTGGCCGCTGGAAAGGCCGTCGTCGGCCAGGTACCAGCGCTGGTCCCGCCGGGTGAACAGGTGCCACTGCTGCTGGCTGGTGGGCGTGGTGTCGCTGCCGCGCAGCGCGTACCGGAGCTGGATTCCGGGCGCCCACACCTCCTCGCCGTACGCAGCGGCCACGCCCGGCGGCACCGGCGCGTCGCGGCCCAGGTCCAGCCCGTACGACCAGGACGCCAGCGGCACGTGCGCCAGGTTGTGGAAGTACGCCGCCTGCCGGTCACGCAGCGCCGCGTTCGCCGGGTCGACCGTGGCCAGGAACGCCTCCCTGTCGCGGCGGAGGATCGCCCGGGCCCGGCTCTTCAGGAGGGTGCGCACAGCCTTCGCGCGCTCTGAGAGATCGCTTCGCTGGCCGCTGGGAGCGCTGCCCTCCAACAGCCCGGCCACGCTACGGCCCTGCACCGCGCCCACGCCGGGCTCGCGGCCGGGCCGGGCCGGCCGGTCGTCGTCCGCGAGCAGGAATCCGGCGACCGTGATCTGGGCGGCGATGACGCACCAGGCCGCGACCAGCAGCCACCGGGGCGGCCAGGTCGCCGAGCCGGCCGTGGGCAGGCGCCGAAGAGCCCTCAACCGGGACAGCGACGCGTCGCCGCGTCGACTCTCCCGCGAACTCGGGCCGCCAGCCCGCCGCACAGGCACCGGACCATGGTAGTTGCACGCCTCCTGGCGACCCGACTCGTCCGCCGCTGGCGGGCGTCACGCGGAGTGACGGCGGCCACGCCTTCCGGCGGCTGTCTGCCGCTGGTCGGTCACGAGCTGCAGCCGCGGCACCATCCCCGCCTGGGCCAGCACGTCGAGCGCGGCCCGCTCGGTCTCGTCCAGCTCCACGCCGTCCGGCGGCCCGCCCAGGATCACGCTCACCACGCAGTCGCCACAGCCGATCCCCCGCACCTGGCAGGTGTCGCAGTCGATGAGCATCGCCCCTCCTCCGCTCCGCGTCCCGACGCCCCGGGACCGTCCGTCCCTGATCGCGTCGCTGTCATTACCGCAGAGGTTAGGCGTGGGGTACGACAAAACCGCTGGCCACACCGTGAAGGCCGGAGACCTGCCGGTCAGGTGCGGGAGAGCCGGCGCAGCAGCGCGTCCGCGCTCAACGGGTACGCGCCGTGACGGCGCACCCCGTCGGCCACCTCCCGGTCAGAGGAGATCACCACCACCGGGCGCCCCGCGGGCTCGGCGCGCACCAACTGGCGGATCAGGTCGTCGGCGGTCTGGCCTTTGCGGCTGAACAGCACCCGCACCCCGCGCGGCGCCGGCGGCAGGCCCACCATCCGGTCCGCGCCGTCGAAGGCCACGGTCACCTCGGCGCCGGTCTGGGCCGCGATGCCGCCCATGCCGCCGACCAGCCGCTGCCGCTGCTGCTCCAGCGACACGTCGCCGAAACCTCGTTTGGTGACGTTGTACCCGTCCACGATGAGGTGCGCCTTGGGGAGGCCGAGCAACTGGTCCAGCCGCGCGGGGTCGTCGGCGTCGAGCGCCCGAGCCCGCTCCGCTTCCCGCTCGCCGGGCAACTCGGCGGCCGACGCCGCGACGAAGTCGGCAGGAAGCCGATCCGCAGGCTCCAGCGCCAACTCCCGCCGCAGGCCGTGCGCGGCCTGGCTCAGGGTCTCCAGCAGCAACCACAGCCGCGCGTCGTCGATCGCGCGCACCTCACGCCCTCCGCGCCGCGCGACCTCCAGCGCCGTCTCGGTCTCGGCCAGTTTGGCGCGCAGCCGCCGCTGCTCCGCCTCCTGGTCGGTCGCGGCGCGCGCCGCTCGGCCCTTCTCCGTGGCGAGCAGATGCGAGGCGCGGTGCTCTGCCCGTTCGGACTCGCGCAGCGACCTGGTCAGCGCCCGGACCTGTTCCCGCAGGCCGCTCGCGTCCGCCGCCACGCTGGCGAGTTGCTCCCGCAGCCGGTCGGCCTCGGCTCGGGCGGCGGCCGCCTCGGCGCGAACCCGCTCCACGTCCTGTCCGGCGCGCCGGATGCGCTCGGCGACCGCGTCCTGCTCCGCGGCGGCGCGCACCTCCTGGTTGGCCGAGTCGACCAGGCCGCTCCAGCCCACGGGGCGGGCCAGGTACGCCAGCGCGGCCACCTCCACCGGGTCGGCCGCTGCCGGCTGGCTGCCGTCGCGCACCGCGGCGCCCAGCTCGCCGGCCTGCTCCACGACCCGGTCGGCGACGCGTTGCCGGAACAGCGAGTCGGAGGCGATCTGGGCCGCGATCGCCGCGCCGCCGAGCTTGGCCCGGCGCTGCGGCGCGAACCGGGCGATCCGACGCAGCGCCCCCGGCACCTCGTCGTGGGCCAGGTCGGGCAGCATCGCGGCGACCAGCGCGACCACCCGTTGCCGCACCGGCCCGGGCAGCACCCGGTCCCCGGGGTCCTCGGAGGCAGCGGCCTGGCCGGCGGCGGGATCGGCATGGGCAGCGACGGGATCGGCATGGCCGGAGGCCGGCTCCTCGCCGGTCCCGGACACGGCGCCCTCGGCCCGCCGCCTCGCGGCAGACCGACGCGTGTCGTGGTCCGGCGCCGCCATGTGTCCAGTCTGGCACCGCCGCTTCCGGCCGGCTCGGCGCCTGCCTCGACGCGCGAGTCGGCGGCCTGGAATCATCTGGATTCGCCCGCGCAGCCAGCGTGCGGCGGAAAAGTGACAAACCCCCCGCCACATCGGCTCGTGCAGGCCGATGTGCCTCCCCGCAGAAAGGTCACGACTGACAGTGACACGCACTCTCCAGGAGATCCTCCTCAGCCCGGAACGCCGGCCCCAGGTCATCGAGGACTGCCAGCAGCTCGTCGATGACGAGGTCTCGTCCAAAGACGGGGCCTCCGGCCTGCTCGTCAAGACCAGCTACACCATCGCGAAGACCGTGCGACCGGACATCGTCAAGCACGCCAGCGACAGTCTGCTCGACGACTTCGTGCCGCGGCTGGAGCCGTTCTTCGCCAGCTACCAGAGCGAGGCGGCGGGCGCACCGCTGGAGAAGTACTTCGTCGACCGGTCGGACGCGATCGCTGACGCGCTCCTCGGCGTCACCGACGAGCGGGCGGAGCAGACCAGCAAGGCGTCGCTGAAGAAGGCGTACGAGAAGCTGCGTCCGCAGGCGAAGAAGCACGTGGCCGAGGCGCTGCCGAACCTCAGCAAGCTGATCGAGAAGCACGCGACCGCTTGATCCGCAGCTCCTGACCGCGGTGTGCCGGGCGGGGCTCAGCCCCGTCCGGCGCGCCACTCCTCCCGGTACTCGCGCCACTTCTTGAGCAGCGCCGGCATCTCCTCGTGCAGGAAGTCGAAGAAGACCCGGCTCTCGTCGAGCCGCCGGCCGGCCGGCGTGTCGGGCCCGAGCGCCGACACGCCTTCGGCGAGCAGGCCTGACCAGCGCCGGTAGAGCTGGTCTTTGTGCACGCTCGCCTCGTACCAGACGTCGTCATGGACCACGTAGAAGTCCCGCCGTGAGCCCGGCTCGCGTTCCCGGCCGAGCATGTCCATGTGCACCAGGTACCGCACCGCGCCGGAGATCGCGGCCGGGCTGACCTGGAGCCGCTCGGCGAGTTCGGAGGCGGTGAGCCGGCCGGTGTCGGCGGCGAGCAGCGCGACGAAGACCCGCGCCGGCATCCGCGCCATTCCGGCGTCCGCGAGCACCCCGGCCATGCGCTCGACGAAGCGCGTCACGGCCTGCTCATCGCGGCTGGACCCGGCGCGGCTGGACCCGGCGCCGCCGGAGGCATGTCGGTCCGGGTGCTCCCGGTCGGCCATCGGGTCTCCTCACTCGATCCACGTCCCGGCGTGCGCCTCCCCCACCACGCCTCTCGCCCGGGCGGCAGCTTAGCCCGCACCACTCCATTCACGAATTTCTGAAACCACCGTAGCTTCTCGGGCGCCTCGGTCGCCTGCGACAGCCCGGAGCGGGCGGGCGCCCGCGCTGTCGGCCCGGCGTGGCGGCGCCGGGAATGTCAGACCGCCAGCTTAACGTCGGCGGCGTGTCAGAACCGCCAGCGGCCGCCCGGCCCGTCTACGTGCAGGGCGCTTTCGACGAGCTGGACGAGCCGCTGCGCGAGACCACGTTCGCGGTGTTCGACCTGG
>WHSM01000008.1 GCA_009380105.1 Micromonosporaceae bacterium | reverse complement strand
GCCGCAGGGGTCGGTCTTCGGGATCATCGGGCCGAACGGCGCTGGCAAGACAACCACCTTCAACCTGATCGCCGGGGACAGCCAGCCGGATCGCGGCGACATAACGATGTTCGGCACGCGGGTCACCACCCACAGCGCGGCACAGCGTGCGCAGCAGGGCCTGGCCCGCACGTTTCAGCTCCCCGAGCCGCTGGGTGACCTGTCCGTACGTGAGAACGTGCTCGTCGGGGCACTGTTGCGCCGCCGCCTTCGATCAGCTCGCCGGGTCGCGGACGAGCTGCTCGTACGGTTCGGACTAGCGGGGCTCGCCGATGCGCCGGCGAGCAGGTTGAACACGGCCGACGGGAAACGCCTGGAACTGGCGCGGGCGGTAGCCACCGACCCCCGCCTGCTCCTACTGGACGAACCGGTGGCCGGACTGACCGAACCCGAACTCGAGGAGGCGATCGGGCTGCTGCGCGAAATCTCCGCCGCCGGCACCACGGTCCTGATCATCGAACACGTCCTAGCGGCCGTCTTCTCCCTGTGCGCCACCGTCCTGGTGTTGAACTTCGGTGCGGCAGTCACGATCGGGACAGCAGCGCAGGTTCGTCGCGATCCGAAGGTGATCGAGGTGTATCTGGGTGACCACGATGACTGAGGCCGTTCTGGAAGCAGTCGACATAGACGCCGGCTACGGCGGGACCATCGCACTCCGGGGGTTTGCGGTGCGGCTGGTCCCCGGACGGATCACCTGCCTGCTCGGCGCGAACGGCGCCGGAAAGACCACCGCTCTCGGCGCGATCGGCGGCTGGGTTCGTCCGCGCGCGGGAAGCATCCGGCTGCGGGGGCAGGATGTCACCAACAGGCGCGCGGACGCTCGGGTTCGGGCCGGGCTGGGAGTAGTCCCCGAGGGGAGGCAGCTGTTCCCCGACATGTCGGTGGCCGAACACCTGCAACTGGCCAGCAGGGTGGTGGACAACGGCCACCCGATCGACTACGTCCTCCAGATGTTCCCCGTCCTCCGCGACCGGGCGGGCCAGTCCGCCGGCACGCTCTCCGGCGGCGAGCAGCAGATGCTCGCCATCGCGCGAGCGGTCGTGCAACGTCCGGCCGTCCTTCTCCTTGACGAACCTTCCCTGGGTCTCGCCCCTTTGATCGTGGGGAGCGTTCTCCACACCGCGCGCCGCATCGCCGACGCGGGGACACCGGTGCTGCTCGCCGAGCAGAACGCCTCTCTCGCCCTGCGGTGGGCCGACGACGCGCTGGTTCTGGAGAACGGTCGTGTGGTGCTCCGCGGCTCGCCCACTGACATCGGCCGCGACCTGCGGCTTCGTGAGGCGTACCTGGGCTCGGACTCGACCGGAAGCGACTCCGATCGATCACCGGCATAGCGACCCCGGCCCTCGCGGCCGGCCCCCTCCTATCCTGCGAAAGGCAGATCGTCAGATGAGCGAACCAAGCAACGCTACCGACCCGGCGATCGCGACAGGCCACTCCCGTCGCGGGTTCCTTCGGGACTCGGCGCTCGTGGCCGGTGCCGTCATGGCCCCGGGGCTGCTTGCCGCGTGCGCCAGCGGAGACGACGAGGCCGGCGGACCGGCACAGGTATCCGAGGTAAGGATCGGGCTCGTCCTGCCGATGACGGGTGCGGCGGCCGCATACGGCAAGTCCGCGTACGAGGCCATCAAGATGGTGTTAGACGATGTCAACGCGAATGGTGGCATCGACAACCTCGGCGGCGCCGAGCTGGTCCCGGTCCTCAAGGACAGCCAGACCGATGCACAGACCGCGGCGAGCCAGACACAGCAGCTCGTGGGCGGGGACGTTCTCGCCATCCTCGGCAGCATCCAGTCCGACGCGACCGCGGTGGCCTCACCCATCGCCAACCGGGCCAAGGTGCCGTGGATCTGTACCTCTGATGGTGCGCGGAAGATCGTCAGTCGCGGCTTCCGCTATGTGTTCCAGCCGGCCGCCTATACCACGGGAGCCGCGGACGCCGCCGTGGAGTGGCTGGACTTCATCGGCGACAAGACCGGTGTCAGGGCAGAGCGGATCATGGTGATGACCGAAGACGCCGCGGTGGCCGTGGAGCTGGCCAATGCATTGGAGGCGCAGGCGAAGAACAGAGGGTTCACCGTGGTTGACCGGGTGACCTACCCGGCACGTGAACCCAAGGCGTCGCGCACCCTCGTCCGGCGTGCGAAGGCAGAGAACATCGACGTGGTGGTCCAGCACGCGTACACGCCGGCCAACGCCATCGCGGTTCGCCGGGTGTTCCAAGAGGTCGGGTACGAGCCGCTCGGCGTGGTGACGGCGACCGGCGGGCACTCGAGCGCCAGCTACGGAAAGGAGTTGGGGGACCTGGCCGACAACACCATCAACACGTCGTACTTCGTTCCGGATGTGGCCGCGAAGATTCCGCGGGCGAAAGAGCTCAACGACATGTACAAGACGAGAACCGGTGCCGACTTGGACCACGTGTCAGGGACGAACCTGACGGCGGCTGCGGTGGTGGTGGATGCACTCCAGCGAACCCGGTCAGCGAGCCGGGACGCGCTGCGGGATGCCTTGGAGCAGACCGACCTGCAGGTGGGCGACGGCTACTGGATCATCCCGGAAGGGTGCGAGTTCGACGAACGCAATCACAACACGCGCCAGGTCTACCTGGTCAGCCAGTGGCAGGACGGGGTACAGCGGGTCATCTACCCTGAACAGTACGCCACCGCCGGGCCGAACTGGCCTGTTCGGAAGTAGCCCGGACCGATGGAGACCGTCTGGCGCCTGGTGCTCGAAGGTACTGCGGTCGGGACCGTGTACGCCTTGCTCGCACTCGGCCTGGGCCTGGTGTTCGGAGTGCTCAACTTCGTCAACCTGGCGCACGGCGAAGTCGTGGCGGTGGCTGTCTACGTCACCGTGACGGCCTTCGCGGTGTTCGACAGCTATCTCCTCAGCGGTCTTGTCGGCTTCGGGGTGGCCACAGCCTTCGGGATGGCGATGTACGGCGGAGGACTCCGATTCATAGCCCGCCGCTCGCACTTTCTCCAGATCGTGGTCACCTTCGCGATAGTCCTGGTATTGCAGAACGCCTACCTGCTCGTGTTCGGTCCCGAGGCACAGTCGAGCCAACTGGGGCAGACCGCGGTCGTGGAGGTGTTCGGCACGCGCATCCTGCGAGCACGCCTGATCGCCGGGCTGGTCGGGGTGGCGCTCGTCGTCGCCGTCGCCGTCCTGGTCGCGAGGACTACTTTCGGCCGGTCGTTGCGGGCGATGGCGGCCAACCCGTTCGGTGCGGAGGTGACCGGGGTGGACTCGCGGCGCACAGCCGCGAGAGCCTTTGTCGTGGGGGCCGCACTGGCGGCGGCGGCCGGCGTGCTGATCGCGCCGTTCACCCCTACCGAGCCGCACCACGGGCTCGACCTCACCGTGCGCGCGTTCCTCATCGTCATCATCGCCAGCCCGGGCAGCACGGGAGGTATTCTCGCCACGGCGGTCGCCGTCGGTGTCTTCGAGACGGTTGGGGTGAGCTACCTGCCCCAGTCGATCGCGACCTCGGTGATCTACCTCGCCATCATCCCCGTGCTTCTGTTCCGCCCACGCGGCCTGTTCGCCGGGAGGACGGCGTGAACCGTGGCCGCGTCGTCGTTGGCGCCCTCATGCTAGCCGGGGTGGTGGCGCTGGCAGTGGTGCCGGCCACGCTCAAGAGCGTGTACGTGGACCTAATCTTCAACACGCTGCTGCTGGCGTTCCTGTGTTCGGCGTGGAACCTCGTCGCCGGTTTCACCGGGCAGCTCTCCCTCGCGCACGGTGCCTTCTACGGCATCGGCGCACTGGTGACCGCAACGGCGGCGATCGACTGGGGCGTGACGCCGTACGCCGGCATGCCGCTAGGTGCCGGGGCGGCCGCGGCATATGCGTCGCTCATCGGCTACGTCGCGTTTCGGCGCGCGGTTACCGGTCTCTACTTCGCCGTGCTGACGCTGGCGTTCGGCTTTCTGGCTCTCGGGTTCGCCCGGCAGGCTCCGGTCTTGAAGGGCACGTCCGGCGCGTTCTTCCCAGTCGTCGACGATCCGGTCATGTTCATCTTCGACCGCCGTGAGATCTACTTCTACGTGATGTTGGCCCTGACCGCCGGCGTCGTCGCACTCGTGTGGCGGATCAACCGTTCCCGCTTGGGCTACCGCTGGCGGGCGGTGCGCGAGAACGAGCGGGCGGCCCAGGCGGTCGGCATCCCGCCGCTGCGCCACAAGCTCAGCGCGCTGACGCTCAGTGCGGCGCTCACCGGATTCGCCGGCGGGTTCAACGCTGTCTACCTGTTGTACTTCTCGCCCGATCTGCATTTTGGACTCGACCTGCAGCTGCAGATCCTTCTGGCTACCCTGCTCGGCGGGATCGGAACTGTATGGGGACCGGTACTCGGCGCCGCCTTCGTGTCAGTGCTGACGTTCTACCTCCGCCAGCTCCCACTTGAAGGACCAGCGCTGACCGCGGTCCCGCCACTGGTTACGGCCGCGGTCATCGCGCTCGTGGCCTACTTCCTCGGCGAAGGCATCGCCGGTGGCGTGAAGCGGCTGTGGCGCTCGCGGCAACCGGCGCCGGGCCGGCGGGATCCGGGCTAGCGCCACCCCGAGAAGTCGGGCTTACGCTTCTCGAGGAACGCAGCGGCCCCCTCGGCCTGTTCACCCGACTCGAAGAAGCCGGGATTGACCTGGTTCAAAATACTGTAGCGATCCTGCTGCTCCCGCAGCCACGACCATGAGTCGTCGAAGGACTTCTTGAGCAGCTTGAGCACCGTAGGGCTTAGCGCGAGAAGCTCATCGGCCCAGTTGGCGACCTCGGCGTCCAGGTCCTCCATCGGCACCACGGCGTTGACCAGACCCCACTGGAGAGCTTGCGCCGCGCTGTAGCGGCGGCAGAGGAGCCACATCTCCTTGGCCCGCTTCATGCCGATGACCGTCCACAGGTGGCTCACGATCCACCCTTCCGCGGGGCTGGCGACCCGGGGGCCGTTCTGCCCGAGGATGGCGTGTTCAGCGGCGATGCTCAGGTCGCAGACGTACGCCAGATGGTGCCCTCCGCCGATGGCGTATCCATTGATCCGGGCGATGGTCGGCTTGAGACAGTCTCGGATGGCGCGATAGAGCCCCTTGACGAGGTTGTCGAAGGAGTCGGCTCCCGCGAGATAGCTCTCCTCGTTCTCCGTACTCACGTCTCCGCCGGCGCAGAAGGCGCGCTCGCCAGCACCGGTCAGCACCACGACACCCACGCGCGCGTCGTCGCCGGCCCGTTCGAAGGCGACCGTCAACTCCCTGACTGTGTGGGGTGTGAACGCGTTCAGCTTGTCGGGCCGGTTGATCGTTATCCGGGCAACTCCTCCCTCAACGTCGTAGAGGATGTCGGTGAACGTGTGGTCTTCGGGCATCTGCGGTCCTCACACTCCTCGATCAGACTGGTCGGTGAACTCCGAACGGGCTCAGGCCGCCGTCGAGCGGCACCATGTGCCCGGCCAACAGTGGCTGCGGACGCTCGACGACGGCGAGGATCTCCCGGGCGATCTCCTCGGGCTCGGCGAGCCGGCCGGCGATGGACCGGTCGACCAACATCCGCCGGTAGTGGTCGGGCACCAGGCCGAACAACCCGGTGCTGACCGCGCCGGGAGCCAGACCCTGCACGTGGATACCGCGCGAACCGTACTCGGCGGCGAGCGACTTGGTCACCGAGCCGATGGCCGCCTTCGTCATCGCATAAACCGCGAGCCCGCTGGCCGGGTAGGAGGCGGCGATGGAGCCCAGGTTGACGACGACTCCCCCGCCCCGCGCCAGGAAGAGCGGCAGGGCCGCGCGGACCACATTGAGCATCCCAAGGACATTGACTCGTACCGCGGCGTCGATGTCGGCCGGACCCAGCGAGACGAACGGGACGAATGACTGAGACGTACGGGTCAGCGCCGCGGCGTTGACCACCGCCCTCGGGGGCGAGCCCGCCGTGAGTACGTCCACCGCGCGCTGTACCGATTCGGGATCGCCCACATCGGCCACTGCCGTCCTGCAGTTGAGGCCGTCGCCGCCCAGCGCGTCCTGTGCTCCGGCTAGCCCCCGTGCGCTCACATCGAGTAGCCCCACCGGATACCCTCGGCGGGCCGCCTCACGAGCGGTGGCGAACCCAATGCCAGGGCTCTCCCCCGGCCGCTTCGCGGCGCCGGTAATGATGATCGGGCTTCTCACGGGTGCAGTATACAGGATACGGTATGAGAGACTACTCGTCGAGGAGGCGAACCTGATGCCCGAGCCAGACGTGCCACGCACCGCGACGATGTACTTCGAAGACTTCTCGCTGGGTCAGGTCTTCGTGACAGCCGCCCGCACGATCACCGAAACCGACATCTTGACCTACGCATATCTCTCCGGCGATCACACGGCGCTGCATACGGACGCGGAGTACGCGAAAGGAACCATCTTCGGGGAGCGGATCGCCCACGGGCCGCTGGGGGCGGTGATCTCCGGTGGCCTCTTGGTCCGGCTGGGTATCTTCGAGGGAAGCGCCCTCGCGGCGCTGGAGCACCACTGGGTCTTCAAGGGGCCGATCCGGCTCAACGACACGATCCACTCGCGCGTCACCATCGTCGAGCTACGGGAAACCAGCGATGGCGAACGTGGCGTCTTACAGCGGAAGGTGGAGATCGTCAACCAGCGGGGTGAGGTGGTGCAGACCGGCCACGCCAAGCTCCTCATCGCCAAACGCCCCGAAGCTCAGGCCAAGACGGCGGCTCCCACCTCGTAACGCACCGGACGGCCGGGAACCCGCCGGGCGAGTCCCAGGTTGTGGAGGTGGGTCAGCATCGCCAGGGCACCGTAGAAGACGAACTGTCGTACTCCGAAGGTGGCGCCCGGCTGGGCGGACACCAGCTCGTCCATGACGTCCGCGGCCGAGACCAGTCGACCCTGGTAGCGACGCAGGAATTCGCGGCGCTCGGCATGGTAAGCCGCTCGAATGGCGGCATCGAGGGCCCGCAGATCGTGGACCGGGCCACCATGGCCAGGCAACGCGACGCGCGCGTCCAGGTCCCGTACCCGCAGCCAGCTGTCGAGCAGATCCTGGACGGGGTCGGCGCGATACCAGTCCCGTACGCCCACCCGAGGCATCTCGCGACCGAGGGTCAGGTCACCGAGGAACACCACCGGCTCGCTGTCGGCGGATACGTGGATGGCACAGTGGTCGGGGCTGTGGCCGGGGGTGTGCAGGAACGTGAACGGCACGCCCCCGAGCTCCACCCGGTCGCGGTCCCGCACCAGGCGATCGGCGCGGGGCCAGTCGGCGAGCCGGGCCATAGCCGTCAGGTCGGCTTCCCACTCGAGGACCTGTTCGAGGTCGATCCCGTTGTCCACCAACTGCCGCCGCTGTCGTTGGTCGAGATCGACGAAGATTCCGCGCCCGACCTGGTCGGTCAGCTCGTGCAGGACCAGTTCGCCGCCGGGCGCCAGCCATTCCTGGGCGCGCAGCCAGCGTGACGCACCGATGTGGTCGGCGTGGTTGTGGGTGATCAGAATCGCGCGGAGCGTCCCGCGCGCTACACCGGACGCGGCGAGGGCGTCGGTGAGAATCGTCGCCGTGCTGTGGAATCCGGTGTCTATCAGGACCGGTCCGTCGCCCGTGTCCACCAGGTATGCGTTGATGGTGCCTGCCGCGTGGGGTTGCATCGGCAGGCGGACATTGCGCACCCACGACACGGACGGCACCGCCCGCAAGCTCACCCCGGTCACCATCTCACCGTCCTCAGTCGACCATCGTGAGGCCGCCGCTGACCGACAGCACTTGACCGGTGATGAACGACGCGGCCGGCGAGGCGAGAAACGTGATGGCCGCCGCTTGCTCGCTGGCCGTGCCCAGCCGGCGCACCGGGATGTGGCGAATCATCGCCGCCACGGCGTTCTGGTCCTGATGGTCGAGCAACGGCGTGCGGGTCGGTCCCGGTGACACGGCGTTGACGAGGATGCCGTGGCGGGCGACCTCACGGGCGAGGGACTTGGTGAATCCAATGACCGCGGCCTTGGCAGCGGCATAGACGGTCTCGCCGCGCGTGCCCACCCGGCCCGCGTCCGAGGACACCCCCACGATCCGGCCGTACCCACGCGCGGCCATCGGTCCGAGCACGGCGTGGCACAGGTAGATGTGCGCGAGCAGGTTCACGGCTACGACCGTCTGCCAGTACTCTTCGTCCTCCTCGATGAACGGACGCGTCATCGTCCACCCGATCGTGTTCACCAGCACGTCCAGCCGGCCTGAGGTGCGGACGACATCGGCCACTGCCCGGTGCACCTCCGCGCGGTCGGTCGCGTCCGCCCTGCAGGCGTAGCAGATGCCGCCATCCACTCGGATCTGCCCGATGACGTCGTCGGCCGCCGTCGAATGCTGGTCCAGCACCCACACGATCGCGCCCAGCTCCGCGAGCAGGCGGCAGGTCTCGGCACCGATGCCGCCTGCCCCACCGGCTACGAGTGCCACCTGCCCGTCGAACCGCCGCGCAGCGGCGCCGCTCGGGCTGGCCGGCGGGCTCACGTGGGCAGCCACGAGACCTCCAACCGGGTGCCGTCCGGTGCGCCGCCGCGGATCCCGTCGTTCCTGGGGGCGGCCCAGGTGGCGCGGACCGACGTCGCGATTGCCTCCGCATCCGGCCCGAATACCACCGGTCGCAGTTGGTCGCCGGTCCCGGCGGGCCGGACCTGAACCCGTTCCGCAAAGGCCGGATCGGACCACATTTGCCGCAACAGCATCAGGTGCGCCAGCATCACCGGTTCGTCGGCCGGGCGCGCGACGGTGAATACCACGTCCAAGCGTCCGGGTGCCGCCCAGCTCAGCGTGCCGATCCGCCGTGCCGCCCAGAAGACGTTATCGGCCACCCCTACGGGCACGCCCAGCCGTAGCGTTGCGGTCCGGGTGAAGGCCGCCGCGATCACGCCGGTCTCGTCGGCCCACGTCGGCGTTCCGGCGAACCAGACGGCGTCTGCGCCCGTGCATTCCAGAGCCACCATCGCATTGACCAGCTCCCTCGCACCGGCCGAGTGGCCGGGCGGTACCAACGTCACCTGCACGCACCACCTCCAAGAGACCCTGTAGTATCGTATACCGAATACGGTCCCTGAGGAGGGGTGGCTTGTGGTGGAGGTCTCGGACGGCCGGGTTCGTACCCACCGCCGTGGCGACGTGCTCGAGGTCGTCCTCGACCGACCGCACCGGCGAAACGCGCTCAGTGCCGCGTTGTGGGACGGTCTAGCGGCGGCGATAGCCGCGGTACGGGACCAAGCGGGACTCAAGGCCGTGACGCTGCGCGGCGAAGGCGGCGACTTCTCTGTTGGCGGCGATCTCAAGGCCCTCTCCTCCGGTACCAGCCACGCGACGGGCTCCGGGCGGCACGTCCTCGACTTGTTGCGGCGCGAACAGGCGATTATCCGTGACCTCGTCGCGCTGCCGGTGCTCACCATCGCCCTCATCGACGGCGCTGCCGCTGGTGGCGGCCTGGACCTCGCGCTGGCCTGTGACATCCGGGTCGCGACGCCGGACGCGAAGCTCGCCGCCAGTTTCGTCCGCCGTGGGCTCGTCCCCGACCTCGGTGGTTTGTATTTGCTGCGGCGCACGGTGGGGTACCCGGTGGCCGCGCGGCTCGCGCTCACCGGTGAGGTCATCGACGGGCGCGAGGCCCACCGGATCGGACTTGTCGACGCGCTGGGCGGGGACGTCAGCTCTGTCGCGCGACCGTTCCTCGACGCCGTCGCCGAGTCGACGCCGTACGCGCTGGGTCGCTGCAAGGACGCACTGGTCCGCCAGGACGTGGTGGCTGGCATCGCGCAGGCGAACGAGATGGCGGCCACCCAGGCCGTGCTGCTGCAGGAACCGGAGTTCCAGGAGGCGCTCAAGACGTTTCTGGCCCGCCGGTCCGGTGCCGCCGCGTCATCGACCATGCCTGAGCCAGCAGCTCCAGTGACCGGCTCCGCCGACCGGGCTCGGCGAGGTGGGTCACCTCCCACGCGATGACGTGCCGCACACCGGCGCGCGTGTAGTCGCCGAACAATTTGGCCGTGGCCTCCGGCGTACCCCAGCGAATGAACCGGCCCACCACCTCGTCCGGCACAGCGGACAATAGCCGCAATGCAGCCGTACGATCGAGCCACCCGGGCACGAAGTCGCGCAACGGGTCGGCCGAGTCACCCAGCGGGTGCGCAGCGCCGACCCGGCGGAAGACGGCCGGGTCCCACGACAACGCCAACATCTTGAGCGCATTCGACCGGCACATCCGCGCGCGCTCGGCATCGCTTTCCACAATGCCGACAGGGACAAGTGCGGCGGGGGTCCACACCCGCTTACCGGGGTCCCTGCGAGGCCCACCGTGGGACTCAGCCGCCGGAGGCGGCCAGCGGCCCATCGCGACAAGCGACTCGCGAATGTGCCGCGGTGACAGACCGACCGGCAACCAGCCGTCGGCGACCCCCGCCGCGAGGGCCTTGGTACGGGGCCCGTGCGCGCCGAGCCACACCGAGAGCCACTCGCGGCACAACGGCGCGGGCAGCGGCGCACGGTCCATCGTGAGATGCTCGCCCTGCAAGGAGACCTGACCCCTGTCCCGTAGCTGGCGCAGCACGTCGAGGGTCTCACCGATTCGGCCGACAGGAGCCCGCCGCAACCCGTACGGCTCTAGATTGGCCCGCTCGCCCGCGCCCAGACCGAGAACGAGTCGCGTGTCAGGCAGGGCCCTCAGCACCGACTCGGCACTCTGCAGCAGCCCTGCCGGATGACGACGGACCACGTCGGTCACCGCCGTGCCGACCAGCGGCGGGCGCACAGCGGCTCCGAGGGTGACCATCTCCACAAACGGATCGGCGTACAGGTCGGGGGACTCCCATACCGAGGCGATCAGCCCGGCACTGTCCCACGCCGCAGCCGGTGCCCACCCCATCCAGTGGTCAGGCCACCACAGCCCGTGCAGGTTCCCGCTCCGCACCGCGTCGCTGAGGGCTGCGGGCGTCTCCACACGGGGCGGCGCGACCATCACGCCGAGTGCAGGCTCCCATGCCTGGCTGGCCGTCATGCCGCAGCCAGCATTGGAGCCACCTGCTCAGCCAGCAGACGGAACTGGCGGGTCGGGTCGGCCGTGAGCGGCTGGAGCAACAGATGCCTGCACCCCGCGCGCAGGAACTCGTTGAGCCGTGCCGCAACGTCCTCGGCGGGTCCGATCACCGCCAGACGGCGTAGCGCGTCGATGGCACCGCGGAACTGGACCGCCATGTAGTGCTCGGCCTCGTCGGCGTCTCGCCGGCGATCCACCACGGCGACCAAGACCACCAGCGCCGGCAGGCAACCGTCGGCTAGGGCCATCAGTTCCGACCGCTTCGAGTCGTAAGTACGGGGGGACTCGAGATAGCCCAGCCAGCCGTCGCCGCGGGTGGCGGCCCTGCGAAGAGCCGCCGGTGACCGTCCACCAACCCACAGTGCCGGGCAGTCGCCGCCCAACTCGGTCCGCAGATCGTCGATGGCGCGATCGAGCGCGGCGCCGCGGCGCCCCCGTACACCCGACGCGGTGACCTCGGCTGGCCAGTCTCCACCAGCACCGACGCCGAGCACCAGCCGCCCGCCGGTCACCGCCACCATCGTCCGGACCTCGCGGATGAGCCGGGTCGGCTCCCGCAGCCCGGCCAGCAGCACCCCGGTCCCGAACCGGATCCGACTGGCCGCCGAAGCGAGCCCGGCGATGGTGGAGACGGGTTCCAAAATGGGCTTGCCGAGCAGCAGATGGTCCCCGGTCCAGGCGGTTGAGTAGCCGAGCTCCTCGACCGCCTGCGTCACGTCCCTCAGCTCGACCTGCGACATGCCTCGGTGCACGAGTACGGTCGGCAGTCCGGCGCCCAGCACCTCGAACGGTGGTCTCACTCCTGCGGCACCTCCATTCGCAGTACGGCGAGCCCCATCGCCTTACCGAGCGAGTCGATCCGTAGGGTTCGCGCCACGCCGCCACCGAGAGCGCCGTGGAGTACGAAGTTGACCGCGCCAAGGTTCGGCAGCTCGTAGCGTTCGACCGGGCCACGTACCCAATCCCGGAAGTAGGTCTTGACCCGCGCCGCCGTAACGGCCGCGACCACACGCTGGTAGGCGGCGTCGTCGTGTGCGATCACGGCAATGTTGACGATGTCGCCCTTGTCCCCGGACCGCGCCACAGCCAGCTCCACGAGCAATGTCATCTCACTCCTCCTCTGCGGCCTCGCGCGCCGGCAGACAGTCGACCCGGGGAGAAACGAGGGCGGCGGGCAGCGCGGTGACGGCGAGCGCCACGGTTTCCCGGACCGCGGGCCGCCCGGCGAACCCGGCTGGCGTCGCGGGGGCCATCGAGAACAGCGGCAGGATGAGCTCGAAGAGTGCGCGAGCCGGCTCGGCCCGGTCAAACCTTCCGCACACCCGCAGCATCACCTCGTTGGGGTCCGGCGGAATCGGTGCCGTCGGTCCGTGCAGCGCGTTGACGCCGATGTACTCGAAGAGCAGCTCCCTCACGGGCAACGCCTCGGCGTCGATCCGGTGGCGGAGGATCTGCTCGGCGCGCCTCGCCTTGTCCAGGGCTTCTGGCCAGCTGAACATGATCGTGCCCTCGCCGGTCCAACCGTCGCGGTAGCCGATGAGCAACTTGAGTGTGTCAGGCGCGGGTGTGCCGCGCACACCGCTGACCGCGACCCGGTCACGACCCACCTGGCCGACATGCGCCGCGGTGATGTCCGCTACGACGTCGGGTGACACGATCGCGGCCGGGTCGTGTATCTCGTACAGCAGTTGCTCGATGACCGTCCCGCGGCTGACCAGGCCACCCGTTCCGGGCGTCTTCGTAATCACCACCGAGCCGTCCCGGCCGACCTCCGCCACGGGGTAACCCGGATTCCACGGATCGACCGCATCGCGCCAAAAGTTACTGGAGCCGCCGGTCACCATCCCGGAGCACTCCAGCAGATGTCCCACGACGAGACCGGTGGCGAGCCGGTCGAGGTCACGCCAACCAGTCTCATGGAGGATCGGTCCGAGAAACAGCGCCGCGTCGGTCACCCGGCCTGCGGTTACCACGTGCGCGCCAGCGGCCAGGGCCTCCTGGACCGGACGCGCGCCCAGATACGCGTGCGCGAACACGGCCCGGTCGGCGTACTCCCTGAAGTGCATCCCCGTCGCGTGATCGGTCAGCTCCACACCCTCGGCGACAAAGGTGTCCAGCCGGCCGAGAACGTCATCCCCGGTAACCTCGGCCACCGGCGTGTCCGGAAACCCCGCCTCCACCAGCGCACGGGCAACCTTCCGCAGAGCACCCCGCGGGTACATCCCACCGGCGTTCGTCACCACCCGGGTGCGTCCCTCACCGGCGGCAGGCAGTACCGGCGCCAGGATACGGGCGACATCGGGTACGTAGCCCTCGTGCGGCCCGAGCCGGGCGCGCCGCTTCGCGAGGATCGTCATGGTCAGCTCGGAGAGGAAGTCGTAGCCGAGATAGTCCACGCCGCCGCGCTCGACCATGGGTACGGCGCCACCCGGCCAATCACCCCAACCGGCCAGGCATCCGCCAAGGCGTACCACTGCCGCGCTCATACCGCCAGCGCTTCGCTCGTTCATGACCGCCCCTGAGCCAGCCGCGGCGCGACCGCCGATGTCAGGCGGTCGAGGGCCCTGAGGCCCTCGTCGCGGCTCGAGCCCGGGTACCAGCACCGCAGCACCACGAGGTCGATACCCAACGCGTCCAACCGGTCGAGCTCTGTCTCGACCACCGGCCCCTCGCCGGCAAGCATCGTCGCGCGCATGCGTGCGTAGTAGGCCGCCGTGTCCGCCGAGCCCAGCGCTTCTCCCCACCGCGGGCCGTGCGGCGTGGACACGACCATACGGTGCAGGTAGTCCCGGTACATCGGCACCACAAGACGCTCGACGGTTTCTTCCACGTCGGAGGGTCGCTCGCCGCCCAGTACGACATCGCGCACCACCCCGAAGGCACCCGGTCGACCGGCGACTGACCGGTACCGCTGGATGCGCCGGCGTAGCTCCTCAGGGCTGGAGCCGGGCGGGAACAAGACGGGCAGGCCGAACCGAGCAGCACGGTCCACGGCCGCGCCGGCTACGGCCCCGACCCAAAGCTCCACCGCCGAGTTGCGGGCGCGCAACCGCGTCACCAGCTCTCCGAGCCGGGCCTCGAACAACCGGCCGCGGTCCCGCCGGCGCACGCCGAACCCATCGAACTCCTCGTCCCGGTAGCCGACCGCTGCCGCGTAGACGACCGGGCGACCGAAGCGTTCCAACCCGCGCAGGCCCGCGTCCAGCCGCGGGATGTCGTGGAACGGCAGCAGCGCGACCCCGACACCCACCCCGATCCGGTTCGTACGCGCGAGGACATCGGCCATCGCCGGCACGGCGGAGGGCAGGTAACCGTCCGGAGCGAAGTGGTGCTCGCTGAACCACACGGCATGGAAGCCAGCTTCGCCGGCCCGCCGTGCCATGATCCGCTCGAAGTCGCCGTCCGCCGCCACGCCCTGCTGGTACGTGAGGAAGCCTGCGCCGACCCTCATGCCGGGTCCAGCAGGTCGTTGTGCTCACCCATGGCGGCGACATGGCCGTCGTCCAGCTCCACCGGCAGCGGTGGCGCCAGCAGTGTGAGGTCCCCCACCACCCGGAGGACACCCGAAAGCACCGCGTCCTCGTCATGTAGCGCCTCAGCTGGCGTGAGCACAGGCGCCACCCCGCCCACGTCGCGCATGAGTTGCTCGACGCGGGCACGGCTCAGGCCCCCGAACGCACTGTCTACCGCGGCCCGGGTAGATCGGAAGTGTTCCTCTGGTACGAAAGTATCTGAGGACTCGTACCTGGCCCCGGGAATGTCCAAGGCGCCGCACAGCCGGTTCCATAACGGCGTTTCCAGAGCACCGAGACTCACTGGTCCATCCTTCGTCGCCACCGTGCGGTAACCGGCCCCTTCGCTTGGTATCGATCCGTCACCGGCCGCCGCGTGCACTATTAGCCAGGACAGCGCAGCGCCGTAAACCGAGGTCTCCACATGCCGTCCCCGCGGCGACTCTCCCAGCGCGGCGACCACACCGAACGCGGCGAACAAGCCGCCGAGCAGATCGCCCGGGGCCAGCCGTGCGATAGCGGGACCGTCGGCGGCGGCTACCCAGCCGGCCAGGGACAGATAGTTCAGGTCGTGCCCGGCCGCCTGTTCCCGCGCAGTGCCGGGTGCGAACCCACGCAGGCTGCAGTACACGAGACTCGGCCGCACCGCACGCAGGGCCGGGTACCCCACCCCGAGCCGGTCCGCGACGCCCGGCCGATAGCTCTCGACCACGGCGTCCGCCGACGCCGCCAGCCCAACGATCCGGCGCAGCTGACCAGGATCCCGCAGATCCGCGGTGACACTCTTCTTGCCGGCACACACGAGCGCGAACAGGCGCGACGTTCCTGTTCTGTCCAATGGCGGTACCTGCCGCATCGGGTCCCCGCCGGGCGGCTCCACCTTGATCACCTCGGCTCCGAGGGAGCGCAGCAGGAACGTGGCGTACCCGCCCGGCAGGTATCGAGTGAGGTCCAGCACGCGTATCCCGGTCAACGGCCTCATCACGTCCTCCAGTCCGGGTGCCGCTTCTCGAGGAATGAGGCGACTCCTTCCCGGTGGTCGGCGGTGCCGAACAGGTACGCCTCCGCGTACAGCTCTCCCAGTAGGAAGTCGCTCGGATGGCTGGCGAGGGCCAGCCGGAACAACCGTTTGGTCGCGGTTAGCGCGTGCGTGGGCAACTCCACCGCGGAATCCGCGATGCGCAGCGCCCGCGTCAGGGCATCGCCGGGCTCACAGACGTCGGTCACCACACCGGCCTCGGCGGCGGCGGCGCCGTCCATCCGGCCACCACGCACGATCCAGTCCCACGCGCGTTTCTCACCCAGCACCCGGCTCAGCAGCCATACGCACGCGACGTCCGGGACCAGACCGATGCGCAGCCAGCCAGGCAGGAAGAACGCATCCTCGGCGGCGACAGCCCAGTCGGCGACCAGGGCCATCGACAGGCCGCCACCGGCGGCGGAGCCCTCCACCGCGACGATCACGGGTTTGGGCGCGTCTCGCCAGCCGAGCACGAACCGCTGGAACAGTGCCATGCGCTCCACCCGCGCCGGCGTGTCCTGCTCGGCGACACGGGTCAGATCACTACCGGCGGAGAAGTTGCCCCCCGCCCCCGTGATGACGACGACGCCCACGTCAGGGTCGCGCATAGCCACGGCGAAGGCGTCCATGAGGAGTTCCCGCATTCGAGGGCTCAGACCATTGCGAGTCGGAGGATGGTCGAGAGTCAGGACCGCCGCCTGGCCGTCTCGGTCGGTACGCACGTTCGGATCGGTCACCGCCCCACCCCCGCTAGTTCCGCCAATACCCGCTCGGTGTCCGCGCCCGCGACCGGCGCGGGCGGCAGATCCGCCACCGACTCGCCGGGCACTCGCAGAGTCAGCGGGTGCGCGTCCAGCGGGCGTACCTCGCTCGCCGCGATCGCGGTTGACACGTCGGGGCGGAGCAGCACCGCGGACGGGATCCGTGCCACCGCCTGTTCGACGGCTTCGTTGACCGCACGCACCTGTCGCCGCCGCCCCTGATAGTCCAGCGCCGCGATGCCGGGTGCCTCACGGTCGAGCCGCAGCACCCGCACCAGCGCCCGCCACAGCGGTTCCTCTAGCGCCGCGATCGCCGCCCAGCGGCCGTCCGCACAGCGGAACGTGCCATACCCTGGCTTGGCGATGGTGTCTGGGACGGACCTGTCCGGGTCCCGGGCCAGCAGCTCCGCCACGCGCGGCCGGGTCAGCGCCACGACGGCGTCCTCAAGACTCACCACCGCCGCCGAGCTGTCGGATGTGGCGCCGCGCGCTTGGGCGAACAGGCGCGCGGTCACCGCGAGCGCCGCGAACAGCGCCCCGGAGAGATCCGCGGTCTGCACCGCGAGCACGGGATGATCCGCGCTGCGACCCAGTCCGAACAGCTCCGCCACGCCGGCCTCGGCGAGGTAGTTCAAGTCATGGCCGGCGCGGGAGTCCTCCTCGTCGGAGAAGCCGGCCAGAGCAACATAGATGAGATGCGGATGCGCGGCACTGACGGTCTCCCGGTCGATGTGCAGCCGACGCTGGGTGGTGCGGCGAAAGCTCGTCACCAGAACGTCGGCGGCGGCCAAGAGAGCATCGAGGGTACGCCGGTCCAGGGGCGACTTCAAGTCCAGCGTCACGGATTCCTTGCCGCGGTTCACGAACTCGTGCATATCCGCCTGCATCACCCGTAGCTGGTCTCCACCAGGCGGCTCCACCTTGACCACCCGGGCACCGAGGCCGCGCAGGACCGCCGTGCAGTAGGGCCCGGGCAGCAGGCTGGCAAGCTCCACGACGTACACGCCGTCCAGGGGGCCGCTCATTCGACAGCCACCGGGAATCCGAAGCGCTTCGCCAGTATTCGGTGCATCACCTGCACGCTGCCCGCCCCCACCGGGCCGAGCCGCGCGTCGCGGGCGTTGCGTGCCACGCGGCTGAGCCTGTGCAGGCCGCGGGCGCCCATGACGTGTTGGCAGGTGCGTGTGATGTCGACGGCGCACTCTGCTGAGAAGGACTTGAGCATCGCGATCTGCGCGACCATGTCCTCGCCAGCGTCCCAGCCACGGCAGACCTCGCGCAGCGCCGTACGGATCAGCCACAGCTGGGCCGCCGCCTGGGCCAGCGGTGCCTGCACCTGTTGAAATGAGGCGATCGTCGCGCCGAACTGCCGCCGACCCTGAACGTGGTCGACCGCGTCCTCCCAGGAGCTCTCGCCGAGCGCCAGCGCCCGAGAGATGGAGATGACGCGTTCGCCGTTGAGGACGTGCATCGCTGACTTGAAGCCTCCGACGGCATCACCGACGACCCGATGCCCGGGTACGTAGCAGCCGTCGAAGTGCACGGCGGCGGTGTCCGAACTGCGGCACGACTCCTTGCGGAGCTTGCTCGCCTCGTACCCTGGCTGGTCGGTCTCCACCAGGAAGAGCCCGATGCCGCCGATGCCGGTGTGTCCGGCGACCCGTGCCGCCACCAGCAGGTCGGTGGCGATGGTGCCGTTGGTGGTGAAGATCTTGTTGCCGGACAACCGGAACCCAGTGCCGTCCGGCGTCGCGGTCGTCGATAGCGAGCCGGCGTCGGAGCCGGCGTCGGGCTCGGTTATCGAGATGCCCACTATCCGCTCTCCGCGCAGCATCGGCTCGCCGACCTCGTCGCGCGCCTGGATTGTGCCGAACTCCGAGAGCCCGACGCGCACGATGAAGTACGGCATGATCGACATCGCGATCCCGGCCGACGCGCGGGTCAGTTCCTCCACGACCATCGACTCGGCCGTGCGGCCGGCGCCGGCTCCCCCGTCGTGGACCGGTGCACCAACGCTCAGGAAGCCCGCCTCGCCGAGCATCTTCGGCACGTCGAGCGGGAAGCTCTCGTGCTCCTCGGCCTCTGGCACCAGCGGGGCGATTCGCTCCTCGACCATCCCGCGCAGCTCGGTCCGGCGCTTCTCGGCGTAGTCGGCGGCCTGGTTCAGCGGCGGGCCGGCGACAAATGGCGCGGCCGGGTTCATGACACACCCTCCTCGGCGAGCAACCGATACTCGCCGGCGGCCAGCCGCTGACGTACCTCACGGCGGAGTACCTTGCCGCTCTGGCTCTTGGGTAGGGCGTCCGCGGTGAAAAAGGTCTTCGGGCGGCGGTAGCCGCCCAACCGGTCGCGAGCCTCGTGTTGCACGGCGCCCGGATCGACCGACCCCCCCGGGACCGGGACCACGACCGCCACCACCTCCTCGCCCCAGCGTTGATGGGGCCGCGACACCACTGAAACCTCGGCGACGCCGCTGATCCCCGCGAGCACTCCCTCGACCTCGCTCGGGTACACGTTCAGGCCACCAGATATGATCATGTCGTCCATCCGGTCCTTCAGGTAGAGATAGCCGTCCTCGTCCAGTACGCCCACATCCCCGGTACGTACGACACCGCCACCCAGTTTCTCGGCCGTCGCCTCCGGGCGGTCCAGGTAACCGGTAGCGACATGCGGTCCCCAACCGACGATCTCTCCCGCCTCGCCGGGTGGTAGCCGGTTCCCCTCGGGATCCACGACCGCGATGCCGGTCTGTGCGGTAGCGCGACCGACCGAGGTCGGCGCGACCCGGTGGTCCTCCTTGTGCAACAGCGCGAGAACGCCGTTGGCCTCGGTCAGCCCGTAACTCTGGATGACGATCTCGCCAAACCGCTCTCTGCAGTCCTCGAGCAATGGCGGGGGCATGGGTGCCGCACCGTACATGAGCGTCCTCAGTGGAAGGACGCTGCCGCGCATCATGTCGCCGCACGAGGAGATCAGGTCGTGGATCATGGTGGGTACGAGGAACGTGTGGGTCACCCGCCGCTCGCGCAAGGTCCGGGTGACGAGCTCTGGGTCGAACGAGGGCCGGTTCAGCAGCACGGTGACGCCACCGGTCGTCAACGTCCAGTACAGATAGCTCGCGCCAGCGTGGGTCAGCGGCGAGACGATCAACGTCGACTCGGGCCGGCCAATACCGCCGGACGGGGCGGACCGCGTCCAACTCTCCTCAGCGAGGTAGACGCCGATGCCGAGAGCGCGGCGGGCGTGGGTGAATGTCGCTCCCTTCGGACGTCCGGTGGTACCCGCGGTGTAGCGGATGCTGCACAACGACGACGGGGTGACGGCGTCGGTGTCGACTCGGCCCGCGGAGCCAGACCGGAGCAGGGCGGGCAGGCGCAGATCACCGTCCCGCGTACCGATCCACCACTTGACGCTTGGGAACCGGTCGGCCTCCGCCCTCAGCGGTGCCAGGAGGTCGTCGTCACCGATGATCGCCCGGCAGCCGGAGTCCGCGACCAGATACTCGAAGTCCGCGACGGTGAGCTTCGTGTGCAGCCGCACATGGACCAGGCCCGCCTTCATCGTCGCGAGGTCGGCCAACGCCCAGTTGATCGAGTTGTGGAACAGCACGCCCACCCGGTCGCCCTGTTGGAGACCGAGCCCGAGCAGCCCGTTCGCCAACCGGTTCGTCTCCCGTCCCAGCTCGGCGTAGGTCATCGCCCGCTCGTCACATTCAAGCGCCGGCCGGTCGGCGTACCGCCTCGTGACCCGGTCCCAGTAGTCGCGCATGTTCATGTGATCTTCCTTCCGCCGGCACCGGGCAGCCGCCTGTCACGCCCGGGTCGCCCGCCGGGCCGGCCGGGCACGGGTAGGCCGATGGCCCGCGCGACGATGCGGGCCTGGATCTCGGACACCCCGCCACCCACCGGGCCCATCCGCGCGTCCCGCGCGAAGCGACCCACGTCGAACTCGGACATCTGGCCGTAACCGCCGTGGACGTGCTGCGCCCGCTCGGTAACCCGCACCGCGACCTCGGTGGCGAACAGCTTCGCGCGGCTGGGCCCGAGTGCACCGTGGTCACCGGCATCCCAGTCGACCGCGGCCTGCATACCAAGCGCTCTGGCGGCCGACACCTCCGCCTCGGAGTCGGCGAGCATCCGCAGAATCTCGCCGAAGGAGCCGATCGGCCGGCCGAACTGGTGCCGCTGCGAGGCGTACCGAGTCCCGGCGTCGAGTGCTCCCTGGGCCAGCCCCACCGCGAGCGCCGTACTCAGGATCCGCTCCCCGGCCAGGCTGCGCCAGATATTCTTGTGCTCCGAGTCCAGGCGCGCGGCGGCATCCACCTTCACCCCCGAGAGCGCGACGTCGACCACATCGACCGCCCGGTGACAATCCATGTCGTGCCGCCGGGAGACCCTCCACGGCATCGGGTTGCCGGCGACCAGAAACAGACCGATCTCGCGGGCGTCCGGTGACTCGAGCTTCGCGCCGACGATGCCGAAACCGGCGTCGGCCCCGCAGGTCACGTACGCCTTGTGCCCGTTCAACCGCCAGCCGCCCCCGGGCGCCGCCTCGGCGACGGTAACCAGGGCGCCAGCGTCCGATCCGGCGTCCATCTCGGTGAGCGCGAACGCCGCCGGCACCTCGCCGCGAGCGGCCCGCTGACCGTGCCGCTCCCACAGCCCGGTGGAGCCGGACTCCAGGCAGAGCCGAGCCGGGATGATCGCAGAGGACATGACGGCCATCGCCAGCGACCCCCACACACGAGCCAGTTCCTCGATCAGCACGAAGTCGCCGACCTTGCCGAGTCCGCCACCATGCTCCCCGGGGAGCCCGACCGAAAGGTATCCCAGCTCACCGAGCTGGCGGACGATCTGCCAAGGCAGCCGTCTCGCCTGCTCCGCCGCCGACACCTGCGGCCGTACCCGCTCGTCGAGATACTCCCGCAGTACCGACCGGAACCCGGTCATAGCCTCCCGGTCGCCGGCCACCTCCCCCACGTCACAACACCTCCACAATGTCGGCATGGCTGTTCAGATCCGTCAGATCTGCTTCACGTACCACGCTGCCGAGTCGGACGAGCAGAGCGCACGGGGTGATGAGCTCGAGGTACCGGGGACTCTGCTCGACGACGACTACGCCGAGGTCACTCTCGACGCAGAAGGCACGCACGGTCTCCATGACCGTCTCCGCCATACGCGGCGCCAGACCGAAGCTGGGCTCGTCGAGCAGGAGCACCTTCGGCTGGCGTACCAGCGCGATGGCGAGTGCCAGCATCTGCTGTTCCCCACCCGACAGCGAACCGGCGACGACCTGGTACCGCTGCCTCAAGGCGGGAAACCACCTCAGCGCCTCCTCCACACGGCCAGCCTGCGCCGCACGGTTGGAGTCGACGAAACGCGCGGCGTTCTCGAGGTTCTGCGCCACGCTAAGGCCACGGAAGACCTTCCGCTCCTGTGGTACGAGCGCGATCCCGGCGCGCGCACGTTGCCACGTCGGTTTCCGGCTGATCGCTGTTGCGCCGAGGTAAACCTCTCCACCGAGGATCTCGCAGCTACCCATGATGGCGCGCAGGATCGTGGTCTTGCCAGCACCGTTGTGCCCCAGCATCCCGAGCACCTGGCCGGCGGCGAGGTCAAACGACACATCCCGGACGACCGGCCGTCGCCGGTAGCCGGCGAAGAGCTCCTGGCAGCGCAGCACCGATGTCGTCACGTGGTCCACCTGCTCCCGAAGTAGAGCTCGATCAGATCGTCCCGCCGGACCAGGTTGTCTGGCGTGTCCACCGCCACGACGCGCCCATTACTCATGAACACCGCCCGGTCGGCCACCTTCCGGACCACCGCCAGGTTGTGCTCCACAAGCAGAACCGGGACGCCGGCCCCCGCGATTGACCCGATGACGCGCAGCAAGCGATCCACGCTGTCCGTGTCGAGTCCGGAGGCCGGCTCGTCGAGCAGCAGCACCTTGGGTTCGGCCACCAGCAGCCGGGCCATTGCGACGAGCTTCTGCTCGGCGAACGCGAGATCGTCAACCTGTGCGCTGGCGATGTCGTCTGCGAGCCCGACGCGGTGCAACGCCTCCAGCGCCTGCCATCTCGCCTGCCGCTCCTCAGCCCTGGCGGCTCGCCACCGCACAAGGCCCCAGATTGGATACTCGGAGTGACGGGTACGCCGTCCGATGAGAACGTTGTCCAGGACCGTCAACCCCGGCAGCACCCCGACGTCCTGCCACGAGCGGGCCATACCCAGCCTGGCCAGCCTGGAGGCCCGGCGCCGCTCGATGCGCTGGCCACGAAAGGTGACGGTGCCCCGATCGGCTCGTAGGTGTCCGCTGATGACGTTGAACAGCGTGGTCTTGCCAGCACCGTTCGGGCCGATCAGGCCCAACACGCCCTGTTCGGGCACGTCTATCGACGCGTCCGAGAGTGCGGTTATCCCACCGAACCGCTTGGTGACCCCACGCACCTCGATGATGGCGCTCATGCCGTCTCGCTTCGCTCGCTCATCTCGCCGCGCCCACAGTCGCCGTGCCGGAATGTGCGTCGACGTTGCCGGGCGGGCGTCGCTGCCGCCGTCGGCGCGGTGCCACGATGCCCTGCGGCCGGAAAATCATGAAGACGACCAGCAGCAGACCGAAGAGGATCTGTTGCAGCGCGGCAGCCACCGAGTCCGGCAGGCCGAGCCGGGTGAGCAGCTCCGGCACCAGGACGAAGAACCAGGCACCGACGACCGGACCGAGAGTGGTGAACGCCCCACCGATCAGCAGCATGGTCATCACCAAGATGGATTCGTGCACGGTGAAGGAGTCCGGGCTGATGAAGCTCAGGTACTGGGCGTAAAAGACGCCGGCCAGCGAACCCAACGCGCCGGTGATGGCGAACAGCTGGATCTTCAGCCAGCGGACGTCCCGGCCCAAGCCCTCGAGGACTTTCTCGTCTCGGCCGAGTGCGAGCAGCACCCGCCCGTAGGAACCGTGCCGCCACAGGTGTGTCAGCAGCAGCGCGGCCGCCGCTGCGATCGCGGTGTATAGCGTGACCGTCTGCGTGGTGGACAGGGTGCCGACGGCGGGGAACGCCGGCATGCCCGCCATGCCGTGCGACCCGCCGGTGAGCTCGGTCAGGTTTCTCAGCATGTTGACGAATACCATTTGGAACGCGAAGGTGACGATCGCGAGGTAGACGCCGACGCCCACCCGCAGCGCCGGAATGGCGACCAACGCACCGGCCAGCGCACCAGCCAGCAGCGCCACCGGCACTCCCCACCACAGCGGCCACTCCAGCTTCAGCGTCACATACGCAGAGGCATAGGCGCCCAGCCCCCACATGCCGGCGTGTGCCATGGAGAACTGCCGGCCCAGCCCCATCAACAGCCCGAACGAAGAGGTCAGGATCGAGTACATGCAGCCGAGGAAGACGAGGAACGTCAGGAACTCCATTGCACGAAGCTCCTTTCCCGAGAGCTGAACAAGCCGTAAGGCCGGGCCAGCAGCACAATGACGAGCGCACCAAACAGGACAGTGGGCTGCCAGCTCGACGGGAGCCGGAGCACGGCGAGGTTCTCCAGCAGACCCATCACCACAGCGCTGCCGAAGACGGGCAGGAGACGGCCGTTACCGGCGACGATCACCGCCACCGCACCGACCAGCACCGGGTTGAGACCCATGGTCGGATAGATGCCGGTGTTCCGGCCCACCATTAGCGCCGCAATGGCCACGACCAACGAGCCGGCCACGAACGCCCACACATACGTACGGCGCACCGACACCCCGATCAGCTCGGCGAGCTCAGGGTTGTCCGACACCGCCGCCATCTCGCGACCCGGCCGGGTGTAACGGATGAACGCCAAGGACAGGAGCAGCACGAGCACGGCGACGACGACGATCTGCACCTGTGGCACGGTCAGACTGATGCCGAGCAAGCGCACCGAACTGGTGACGTCAGACGAGCTGTAGCCCCTCGGCTGTGTGCCGAACAACAGCCCGACGGCGTTTTCCACGACGATCACCACACCCAGCGCCACCACCAGCGTGGATATCTGGTCGCCGTTGCTGCGGTGTCGCAGCGGACGGTAGACCACCAGCTCACAGAGCACCCCGAAACAGATCGCGGTGGCGGCGGCGACCAGCACCGCCAGCACCGGGTGGAGCTCGGCCTCGACGTAGACGAGGTAAAAGACGAACGCGGCCAGCGTGTACGTCGCCGCCTGCGCCAGGTGGAACACGCGGGTGACGGCGAACACGAAGGCGAACCCCAGCGCGAAGAGAGCATACATCGCGCCAACGACCAGCCCGCTCCCCAGCAGTTGAAGGAAGAGGTTCACACGTACTCCGGCGGCAGCTCGGTCAGCACGTTCTTGCTGAATCCGGATCCGATCTGCTTGACGTGCAGCGGCTTGAGCACCGTGCCGTTCTCCTGGAACACGGTCTTGCCGGTCACCCCGTCGAACGTCTTGATCTCCAGAATCTTGGCGCGTAAGGCCTCGCCGGTAAGATCCGGAGCCGCCTGCGCCGCCTCGGCGAGAATGTGCACGGCCTGATACCACTGGGCCGCCAGCACGATCGGGTCCTTGTCGTACTTCGCCTTGTAACGCTTGATGAACTCTGCTACCGCGGGCTCGTTCGACGTCGGATCGAAGACCGGCGCGGGATACCAGACGCCCTCCAGCGCCTTGCCGGCGATCTCATAAGCCTCCTCCTGCTCGACGCCCTGGTTCGCGATGTACTGAGCGTCGATGCCCGCCTCGACGCACCTGCGAATCCCATAGAAAGTCTCCTGCACCACGCCGATCACCAGCATGACGTCGGGATTCCGCGGCTTGATCTTCGCGATCTGCGAGCCGAAGTCGATCTGGTTCGGCTCGAACTTCTCGTGCACGACGATCTGCCCGCCCGCGCCCTGGAACACCTCGATGAAATTGTCCGCCTGCGGCGTGCCCGAGTCGTTGTTCACTATGAGAAGACCGGCCCGACGCTTGCCCTGCTCAAACGCGTACTTGGCCATGGCGCGCGCGTGCAGCGACCCGAGCGCCTCTGTGTTGAGCAGGTACTCGCCGAGGCCCTCCAGGTTTGCCCCGGTGCCGCTCGGGTTCAGCAACAGGACCTTGTGCCGATCGGCCAGTGGGGTGGTTGCCGAGATGACGGACGAGAAGCCGAGAATAATCGCCGGAACGTTGCGCTCGTCAACAAGCTTGCGGTACCCGCCGACGCCGGCGTTCGGCTCGCCCTTGTGATCCTGGAAGACGGCGGCGAGTCGGTGTCCCTCGGCCTTGAGCTTGTCCAGCGCGACCATCGTGCCTTCCCGCATTGGGATGCCCGAGCCGGCACCAGCACCGGTCAGTGCGGTCAGGCCACCGAATGTCAGTTTGCTGTCGCCCGCAGCGGGCGTGGCCGCGCCGTCGCCACAGCCGGCGAGGACTGGGGCGCCCACCGCGAGGGTCGCACCGGCAAGAGCGGCGTCGCGCAGGAATTCCCGACGACTATGAGTGGTCATGGACATTTCCCTCCACGAGATGTTCCGTTGCCCTGGGCGATCTCCAGGTATCTGGGGTAGCACCCGCAGCTCTGAGCTCGTGCTTTTTGACCTTCCCGGTAGGGGTACGTGGGAGGTCGGCCAACGTTCGTACGAATGCCGGGACCGCGTACTTGGGCAGCCGGTCGGGCAGAGCGGCGAGCAGAGCGGCCGGGTCGAAGTCCGCCGACGCCGGCACGACGGCGACGGCGACGTCGTCCTCGCCGAGGCTCGACGAGGGCAGCGCGTACGCGGCGCAGTCGTGCACCAGACCGGTGGCGAGCACGGCCTGCTCCACCTCCCACGCGGAGATGTTCTCGCCGCGGTGGCGCATCGCGTCTTTCTTGCGCCCGACGAAGTGCAGCTTGCCGGCCTCGTTGAGGTAGCCGTTGTCTCCGGTGTGGAACCACAGGTTCCGGTATACGTCGAGGGTTTCGGCGGGACGGCCCAGGTAGCCGTCCATGATCATGCCGGGTCGCTCCGGACGCCCCACGATCTCGCCGATGGTCCGAGCCGCCACCGGCAGATCGTTGTCATCGACCACCGCGACCGTCCAACCGTCGACCGGTACGCCGTCGTAGGCGAGGGCGCCGCACTCCGACAAGCCGTACCCGTCGATGATCCGCACGCCGAAGCGGCGCGAGAACTCGTCACCCCGCGGTGCGCCGACCGAGAAACAGACCTGGGCGCCGTGTGTGGCATCGGTCTCGCGAGGGGGTTGTGCGAGCAGCATCAGGATCGTGGCGCTGAACGCGGCGAACTGGGTCGCGCCGAGATCGCGGACATCCGCCCAGAATGCACTTGCGGAGAAGCGCGGCGCCCAGGCCATCTCTGCGCCCGACAGTAAAGCTGGCACGAGCGAATAGCCGATCGGGCTCGCGTGACAGAACGCGAAACACGAGTACAGGACGTCGTCATGGCGCAGGTCACGGGCTTGCGCGTTGGCCGCGCCGAACTCCAGGCAGAACCGGTCGCTCATCGCGACGCCCTTCGAGGGGCCTGTCGTCCCCGACGTGAACAGCACGACGGCCCCTTTGCCCGGGTCCACGACCACTTCCGGCGGTGTGTCAACGTCCGCCTCGAGCTCGGCGTAGTCGGCGACCGTCCCTGGCAGCCCCACACCCCGGTCCATTTCCACCCACCGGTCGGATCGGTCCCGGTACGGCTCAACCACTGGGCGACATGCGCGGTCGACGACCACGGCCGCGGGACGCAGCACGTCAAAGGCGTTCTCGACGAGGTCCCCACGGTAGAGTGGGTTGACCGGCGAGTAGGCGGCACCGATTCGGTTGAGCGCGAACGCCAGCGTGAAGTGTTCCGGACGGTTCTCCGCGAACACCGCCACCCGGTCCCCGGGGCCGATGCCTAGCGCCGCGAGGCCGCCTGACAAGCGGGTCACGCTCTCCGCCAGCGAACCACGCGTCACGTCGCCCGCGCGGGTCCGGATCAGGACTCGGTCCGCGTCCTCCTCGGCCAGGCGCGCGAGCAGCGTCCACAGTGTCTCTCGACGCGCTGTCATGTCTCGCCCCGCCGATCGGCCAGAAAGCGGTCGGTGAAATCCTTGCTGACGAGCACCGTGAAGTTCCCCTCGCCCACCTTGCGGCCATCCGCCTGAAGCGTCAGGGTCATCTCCGCCACGCCACGGTCGCCGGCACTGGTCCGCCGCACGCTGGTCACTTCCCAACCCAGGTCCAACGGCTCGTCGGCCACGGCCGCACCGGTGTAGCGCCAGGAGACCCCGAGCAGTGCTATGCCGTGTCCGCGAAGGACCTCCGACGACGACGCAATGCCGCGCGCGAGTACATATGGCCCCTGCACCACCTGCGCTGGAAAGCCCATGGCCATCGCGGCCTCGTCGCTGGTGTGCATGTCGTGGTTGTTGCCGGTAAGCCGGCCGAAGGCCAGGATCTCCGCCCGACTGATCCCGGCAAGGTGTTCGTGACCCTGCATCACTGGCTCACCGCCTCGTCGCCACCGCGACTGGCGACCAGCCGCGGCCCGCCGTCGCCCGTCTCTACCGCCACCACGACCGGCCGACCAAGGTCGGCGTGCTCGGGGAGCCAGTCGGTGTTGACCAGCACCCGGCAGCCAGGAGCCACCTCCACGATCGCGACGCCATACGGGGCGTGCGCAGCCCACTCGGGAGACGGGGCGCGGCGAATCACGGTGAAGGTAACCAGACGAGCCGGGCCGGTTACCGGTCGCCAGTGCGACTCCCAGCCGCCGCAGTACGGACACATCGCCGTGCGCGGCAGGCGGGACCGTCCGCACTGGACGCACTCCTGCCGCAGCAGCGTGCCGTCGCCCCCGCCAAGTGCGTTCCAGAACTCGGCGGCCTCGGTGCTGCGCGGGGCGCCTGGGAGTGTCATGACCCTCCTCCCAGGATCAGCGTGGCGTGGTTGGACATGATGCCTCCAAGACAGTGGACGAACACCGGCTTGCCGCCCGCGACCGGAACCCGCGCGCTGCCCCGCACTTGTTCGGCCGCCTCGACCACATGCAACAAGCCCCCGGGCATCCCGGGATGGCCACCGGAGAGGAGACCGCCGTTGAGATTGACCGGCAGGCCACCGTCGACGTCGTACTCACCGTCGGCGAACTGGTACAGTGCGCGGCCCGCGGGCGCTATCCCCGCCTCCTCCAGCACCTGCGCCACGACGCTGGCGAAGCAGTCGTAGACCTGCGCCGCTCCCAGGTCCGCCGGGCGCACGCCCGCCTGTTGGAAGGCGTGCCCGGCGGAGGCGGCGGCCGCGCTGCTCGCGTCGAACGGGTTGAAGACCAGGTGCGCGTTGCTGTGGGCCTCGCCGGACCCGAGGACCTCGACCACCTCGCCGGGTGCCCCGCGACCCGCCACCAGTGCTCCTCCCCCGTCCGCGATCGGGGCGCAGTGCAGCATACGCAGGGGATCGGCGATCGGCTTCGACGAGTTCACCTCGCCGACCGTGCACGGCTTGCCGTACATCGCGTCGGGTAGCTTCGACGCGGTGCGCCGGCTCTGCACGGTGACGTGGGCCAGCAACTCTTCGGAGAGGTGGTGCCGTTGCAGGTACAGTCGCGCCATCATGGCGAAGGCCGCCGGTGTCGTCACGCCGTACGGCGCCTCGTATTGGTAGTGGCGGTTCTCGGCCATGCCCTTGACGGCGAGGTCTCGGGTGAGGCCGCTGAGCTGGTCGTCACCGGAGACGATCAGTACGGTGTCGCACCGGCCGGCGCTGATCGCCGCGACCGCCCGGCTCACCGCCCCCGCGGCCGAGGCACCACCAATCCTCACCACGTCCGCGTACCTGATCCTGCGCAGTCCGAGGAACTCGGCCACGACGGCCGAATGCATGACGTAGTCCCTGGTGAACGAGCCGAAGGTGATGATCCCGTCGATCGCGAGCGGGTCGATGCCCGCATCCGTAATCGCGGCATGCGCGGCCTGTGCATGCAGCGTGAGCGAGTCGATGCCGGGTGTCTTGCCGACAGGAGTCCGGGCAGCGCCGAGGATGCCGATAGGTTGTGTTGCCGTCATGACTCCCTCTCCACGCGCACCAGTTCAGCGCCGAGTGACTGGCGGATGGTCACCCGGCGTGTCGCGACGCCATCCAGGGCCTCGCCATCGGAGACGTGCAGGACGAATGCCGAGTACGGCCGAGGGCTGACGGTGAGACGCCAGCCGGACGGAATCCACTGGTTCGCCGGGTCCCTGGCTGGCAGGCGGAGCGGCTCATCGACAGCCAAGCCCTCCTCGTCCCACGCGTGTGCGACCGCGTATGCCCATGCCGGTGGACAGGGACCACGGACGCCTACCCGCAACCGGCCACCGAGCAGGCGGTCGCTGACCGCGACGTCCTCGGCGAACCGGACGGGATGGTCGCGACCGGCCTGCGTCCACACGCCGAAGGTGGTGGCCGGGACTGCGACGCCGGCCACCACCGCCTCGACGAAGCCGCATGGGCCGCCTTCCCAGGTGCGGTCGTGCAGCCACACCGCGCCGAACCCGAGTCTGCTCACCAGGGCCGCCGCCTCGCCGACGTCGACGTGGTCGGGCAGCGTACAACCCCAGGCCGCCCGACGGTCCGGCTCGACCGACCGCGCCGCTGCCTCGATTTGATCAGCGGCGTTCACAACGTGACCTCGTCTCGGCGTTGTGACCACCGGGCGACGACGCTGGCCACCGAGTCCTCGTCGAGTGCTGGTGCGGCGCCCCTGACGGCGCCAGGCGTTCTGGACAGCTTGGGCGCAATCCCTTGCATGAGCGTTGGCCCGACTGGCGTGTCGACATGTTGTACCGCACCGCGCAGACGCAGCCCCGGATCCTCGGCCACCTCACGGGCGTCGCGTACGGGCGCGGCGGGCAGGTCGGCGGTGCGCCAGGTTCGGAGGACCTCCGCGTGGTCCCGCTCGGACACCCAGGCCTGAATGATCCCGTCGAGTGTGCCGCGGTTGGCGAAGCGCGCGCTGTTGTCGCAGAACCTGGGATCGGCCGGAAGATTGGGCCGGTCGATCGCCTTCGCCAGCCGCTTGAACTGGGCGTTGGTCGGCGCCTGGGTGTAGACCCAAGCGCCGTCGCGGGCCTGGTACATGTTCATCGGCGCCGCGGACGGGTGGCTGTTGCCCTCCCTTTCCCGGACGATGCCGAGCCGGTCGTACTCGGTGACGATGACGTCCGAGAGCCGTACTAGACAGTCGAGCGAGGCGACGTCGACGACCTGACCCTCGCCGGTGCTGTCACGGGCCGCCAACCCGAGGAGCGCACCGAAAGCGGCGAACAGTGCCGCGATCTGGTCGCTGAGCGCGAAGCCGGCGACCGTGGGTGGCGACTCGGGGAAGCCGGTGACCGAGGCGAGACCGGACATCAGTTGGACGATGCGGTCGTAGGCGAGCAGGGACGCGTTGGGGCCCTCCTGCCCGAATCCGGTGACCCGGACGATGACGAGTCTGGGGTTGCGGTCGAGCAAGACGTCAGGTCCGACTCCCCAGGACTCCAGAGTGCCGGCACGGAAGTTCTCCACCAAAACATCGGCACGGTCGGTCAGCGAGAAGAAATCCGCCCGGCGGGATTCGTCTCGGGCGTCCAGTACGACCGACCGCTTGTTCCGCGCGGTGACAAGCCAGTAAGCGGAAACTCCCTCAATCTGCGGTTCCATGCCGCGCAGTGGATCGCCGACCCGAGGCTCCAGCTTGACGACCTCGGCGCCGAAGTCCGACAAAAGGGTGGTAGCGACCGGGCCGGCCATCATGGTGCCCATCTCGATCACCCGCAGCCCTGCAAGCGCCCCGACCTCGACAGCCGAGAAGAGGTTCATGGGTTACCCCTCGAGCCTGTCTTGGATCTCGAACTCGCCGTCCTTGATGACCTTGATGAAAAACGGCTTGCCCGTTGGCACGCCGCCGTCGGTCAGTTCGGTGGCACCGGTGAACGGCGTTTCAAACGGGGTGCCAACCATCGCGTCCTTCAGCACTTCGCCCGAGATGGTCTCCGCTCCCGCCGCGAGTGCCTTGTCGATCGCACTGAGCACGACCCACGCGGCGTCGTACATCACGCCGAAGTAGTAGCTCGCCTGCTCGCCGTACTCCTGCTGGTACGCGGCGGTGACCTCCTTAGCCTGCTCGCTCGATGCGTCGTAGTACGGGATCGTGTAGACAACCCCATCGCACGCGCCGCCGCACATCTCGAGCAGATCGGGTGACTCGACGCCGCGGTAGCCGACGATAGGTTGGGGCAGACCGGCGGCGCGGACGGCCCGAACCGCGCGGGCGAAGTCGCGAAACGGGTTGTGGATCATGATGACGTCCGGCTCCGCCGCCCCGAGCTTCGAGATCGCCGTGGAAAAGTCGGCCTGCTCACCTTGGTGCTGCTGCCACTCCACCACCTCGCCGCCGAGCTCTTTGAACTTCTTCGAAACGGTCTCTCCCGCTGACACCCCGTCGTGCTGCGACGAGGTCAGCAGTCCCAGACGGCGGTACTGCCCGACGTTGTACATCCACCGAGCCGCCACTTCCATCTCCTGGGAGGCCAGCGGAAGCGTGTTAAACACGTACGGCTTGCCACCGAGGGAGTCAGCGGGTGCGAGCGGGTTGACGTACACCGTCTTCGTCCGGGCGGCGATCGGCACCACCGGCTCGGACAGATTCGTGAAGCCGCCGAACACGACCGGGACCCCTTCATTGTCGACGAGCTTGTTGAACACGACCGCCGCCTGCGTCGGGTCACCCTTGTTGTCGAGCGAGACAACCTCCACATCCGAGAAGTGCTGGCCTTCATAACGCTTCGCCGCGAGCTCGACACCGCGCAGGAACCACCTCCCGACATCGGCGTACGTGCCAGTAAGCGCCGCCGACACGCCAACCTTGATCTCGGTTGGCGCCTGACCCTCGCGCCCGGCCGAACTGGCGCAGGCAGCGAGGCTGACCGCCACGGTGAGCACGGATGCGACGACCGTCGTACGTCGAACCACCATGATCTACTCCTAGACCGGCAAGCAGTGCTCTGAATACGATGTACCGTATCCAGGATGAAGTCAAGGATCCCGCTCGGCAATCAGCCGTTATGTCGATGAACCCGCAGCCCCAGCGAGCAAGCTCAGCGGTGCCGCCCCCAGCCTCCCGCGCTACTGACTGGCAAGTGTGTGCCGCAGATGCCGCACAAGGGCGCGTTTCATCGTCGCGCGTCAGACTTTGTGGCTCAGGTTATGTAGGTTCCTGACCAGGGGGTAATGACGACGAGCCGCCCGCCGGTGTTCCTCGCCGAGGACAAGATCCGGATCGGTGCTGAGCGTGTTGTCCGGGGAGATGACGATCGCCGAGCCGCGAGCCGGCGCGCGCCGCCCACCGTCGGGACTCGGCGGTGTGGTCCCGGTCCTGCAGCGACCCCCGCCCCGCATTTGGGGGCAGCAATGACGACCGAACATCGGCCTCGCCGACAGCCACCACACCAGACCATCTGCTGCACCGGGTTTAGAGATCAGTGGCCGCGCTGCAGCCAGCGGGTTCGGGGAATGATCGGCTCGTCGAGCCTGCCCTGTTCCTCCAGTAGGCGTTCGAATTCGTCCACGTGCACCCGCATCGCGTCGGCGGCAGCGGCACCGTCGCCGTCCCTGATGGCCTCGGCGATCCGCCGGTGGGCTTGTCTCGTCGCCTCGATGTCGCTGGAGCTCAGCTGTTCGCCGGGCGCGTGCCAGCCGAGGACGTGGTGCATGGAAGCGATGACGACGGCGAGGACGTGACTATCCGTGGACTGCCCGATGGCGCCGTGGAAGTCGGCGGAGCGGCCAAGTGAGTGCTGCCCGGTAGGAGTGTCTGCGACGATGTCGAGAAGCAGCTGTCGCTGTTCTGGGCTG
>WHSM01000005.1 GCA_009380105.1 Micromonosporaceae bacterium | reverse complement strand
GGGGCCCCACAGCGTGCGGCGGTCAGTTCGTACGGCGTCGGCGGCACCAACTCTCACATGATCATCGAGCAGGCGCCGCCGCGGCCCGCCCCGGAGCCGCCGCGCCGCCCGAGCCAGCTCATCACGCTGTCCGCGAAGACCCCGACCGCGCTGGAGACCGCGAGCACTGAGCTCGCGCAGCACGTGGCGGACGCGGACCAGGAGCTCGCCGACATCGCGTACACGCTGAACGTCGGACGTCCGGCGCTGCCGGTGCGGCGGGTGGCGCTCGCCCGCGACCGGGACCACCTGGTCGAGGTGCTGGGCGGCGAGAGCGGGCGGCCGCCGGCAGTGACGGTGCCCTCCGGCGCGCACCGCCAGGTCGGCTTCCTGTTCCCCGGACAGGGCGCGCAGCACGTCGGCATGGGCCGTGGCCTGTACCAGAGCGAGCCGGCCTTCCGGGACGGGATCGACTGGGCCGCCAAGATCCTGGCGGAGTCCCACAATCTGGACGTGCGCGGGTTGCTGTATCCCGAACGCGCCGACGACGCGGCCGCCGAGCGGCTCAGCCAGACGGCCGCCGCGCAGCCGGCGCTGTTCGCCGTCGAATACGCCCTGGTCGAGCTGCTCCGCGAGTGGGGGGTCGAGCCCGGGGTGCTGGCCGGTCACAGCGTCGGCGAGTACGTGGCGGCGTGCGTGTCGGGCGTGATGCGGCCGGAGGACGCGCTCCGCCTGGTCGCCGACCGCGGCGCCCTGATGCAGGAGCTGCCCGGGGGATCGATGATCGCGGTGATGCTGCCCGAGGAGCACCTGCTGCAGCTGTTGCCGCCGGAGCTCGATGTCGCCGCGGTCAACGCGCCGGGCGTGTGCACCGTGTCGGGAGCCGACGAGGCGGTGCGCGAGCTGCAGGAGGAGCTGCGGGCCCGGGGCTTCCTGTACCGCCCGCTGCACACCTCCCACGCGTTCCACTCGCGCATGATGGACCCGATCCTGGACGCGTTCCGCAGCCGGGTGGCCGCGGTGGAGCTGAGCCCGCCGCGGATCCCGTTCCTGTCCAACCTCACCGGTGGGAACATCACCGAGGAGCAGGCGGTCGACCCCGACTACTGGGTGCGGCACCTGCGGTCCTGCGTGCGGTTCTCGGACCTGCTCTCCACACTGGTGGACGCCGGGCACGTGCTGGCCGAGGTCGGGCCGGGACGCACCCTGACCTCGCTCGTGGCGGCGCACACCAAGCGGGCCGCGAAGCCGGAGACCAGACCCGCCGCCGTCACCATGCTGCCGGCCCCCGACCAGAAGGCCGACGACGCCGAGACCGCGCTGCTGGGCGCCGGCGGCATCTGGGCCGCGGGAGGGACCGTGGACTGGAAGCGGTTCTGGGGTGCCCAGGGTCGCTCCAGGGCGCCGCTGCCCGGATACCCGTACGAGCGGGAGCGGTTCTGGGTGGAGCCAAGCCCGCAACAGGGTGGCGACGCGGCGCCGGAGGATTCGGGGCCGTACTACCTTCCGCTCTGGCGGGAGAGCGCCGCGCCGACCGCCGAGGATTCGGCGGCGACCGCGGACGATGCCCGCTGGGTGGTGTTCGCGCACCCCGGGGACGGGTGTCTGGCGGACCTGGCACGGCGACTGCGCGGCGCTGGCGCCCAGGTCGTGGTCGCCGAGCCGGGCGAGGCGTACGCCGCGGACGGTGACCTCCACAGCCTGCGGATCGGCGAGGTCGAGGACTACGCCCGGCTGTTCCAGCGCGTGGCGGAGACCGGCCCCGGCCGGGTGCGCCTGGTGCACGGCTGGACGGTCGGCGCGGGGCCGTCCGACATGGACGAGGTCGCCCGCAGCCGGCACTGGCTCGCCCACGGCTTCTACAGTTGCCTGACCGCGCTGCAGGTCGCCGCACGAGTGTTCCGCGGCACACCGGTGGAGCTGTGTGTCGTCTCCACTGACATGCAGGAAGTCACCGGCGAAGGCCGGGTGGACCCGCCGAAGGCGGCCGTGCTGGGTCTGGTGACCACCGCGCCCCGGGAGTTCGAGAACCTCACCTGTCACAGCGTCGACATGTCGCTGCCGGCCGAGAGCAGTGTGCTCGGCGAGCAGCTGTTCGCGGAGCTGACCGCGGGTGACCACGAGGGGCAGATCGCCTACCGCAGCTGGAAGCGGTGGACGTGGTCGTTCACCGGGACGCAGCCGCAGGCGCCAGACGGTGTGCCCGGCCTGTTGAAGGCGCGCGGGACGTACCTGCTCACCGGCGGCCTGGGAGGGCTGGGTCTGGTGCTGGCGCGGCAGCTCGCTGAGGAGGTGAACGCCCGGCTGGTGCTGATCGGACGCAGCGGCCTGCCGGGCCGCGCCGAGTGGCCGGCGCTGCTGGAGCGGGGCCCGAAAGGCGACCCGACGGTGCGCCGGATCCGCGAGGTGATGGCGGTCGAGGCCGCCGGCGGCGAGGTGCTGGTGTGTGCTGGCGACGTGGCCGACGAGGCCCGGATGACACAGATCCGGTCGGAGGCGGAAGCCGCCTTCGGCCCGGTGGACGGCGTGTTCCATCTGGCCGGTGTGGCCGGCGGCGGAATGTTGGAGACCCGCTCGAGGGAGGCCGCCGAGGCGGTGCTCTCGCCGAAGGTGACGGGCACGTACGTGGTGGACAAGGTGTTCCAGCCCGAGCTGTTCGTCCTGTACTCGTCGATCGCCTCGGTCACCGGCTACTTCGGACTGGGCGATTACAACGGGGCGAACGCGGTGCTGGACGCCTTCGCGCAGAGCCGCCGGGGATCCGGGCGGCACGTGGTGTCGATCAACTGGCCGTTGTGGACAGACGCCGGCATGGGGACCGAGAGCAACGCGCCCGGGATCCTGGGCGACCTGGCCCAGAACCGGGTCACCACTCCCGTGGCGCATCCGTTGCTGGTCGGCCGGCACCAGGGCGACGAGGATGCCGCGAGCTTCGAGATTGAGATGTCCCACGACAGCTGGGTGCTCGCCGAGCACAAGCTCAACGGCACGCCGACGATCCCCGGGACCGGCGTGGTGGAGCTGGTCCGGGCCGCGTACCAGGAGGTGACCGGCGAGCCGAACGCGGAGCTGCGCGACCTGCGGCTGGCGCGGCCGTTGGTCGCCGACTCCAGGGTCGGCGCGCGGGTGGAGCTGCGGCGCCGCGACGACGGCGGGTTCGACGTGAGCGTGGTCGCCAGCGCGCCGGGGGCGGCGCCCCAGGAGTACGCGCGGGCCCAGGTCCATCCGCTGGACGGCGACCCGGCCGGGACGCACGACCTGGACGCGTGCCGACGCGCATGCGCTGCCGAGGTGCCGATGGCGCCGCCCTCCGCCACGGCCGAGATGCCGGACGCGCTGATCACCTTCGGCCGCCGCTGGGACAACGTGGCCTCGCTGCACAGCGGGGACGGGCAGGACCTCGCCAGCCTCAGCCTTCCGGAGGAGCACGTCTCCGAGACCGCCGACTACGTGCTGCATCCGGCGTTGCTGGACACTGCGGTCGGCCTGGTGCAGGGGCACCGGCTGGGCGGGACGTATCTGCCCATCGGGTACGAGAAGATCGCCGTCCGCGCCCCGCTGCCGGCCCGCTGCCACAGCATCCTCCGCTACCGCGACGACGGGAAGGGCGAGCTGACCCGGGCCGACGTCACGATCGTCGACGAGCGCGGCGTGGAGCTGGTCGCGGTCGAGGGCTTCACCATGATGCGGGTCGATCCGAAGACCGGCACTGTGGCCGCCGCGAGCCAGGCCCCGGCCGCGACCGGTATGGCCGGGGCGGGCACGGAGATGCTGTGGCCGGACGAGGCCGAGGGCGCCATGTCCAACGCCGAGGGCGCCGAGACGCTGCGCCTGGTGCTCGGCAGCCGGGCGCGGCCGCAGCTGCTGTGCGCTCCCGGGGGCCTCGCCGAGAAGCTGCGGCAGGCCGCCCGGGTGACCCGTGGCGCGCTGATGGAGCAGCTCAGCAGCGGCGCGCAGGCGGGCGGGCGCAGCGGCGCCCGCAACCTCGCCACGCCGTACGTCGAGCCCGAGCCGGGCATCGAGCGGGTGATCGCCGGCCTGTGGCAGGACGGGCTCGGAGTCGACAAGGTCGGCGCCGAGGACGATTTCGTCGACCTGGGCGGCGACTCACTGGTGGGGGTGCAGCTCGGAGACCTGATGAACCGCCACTTCAAGGTGGAGGTGACGATCGCCCAGCTGCTCGAGGCCCGCACGGTGCGCAACCTCGCGGCGATGGTGAAGGAGGCCGTGCTGCAGCGGGTGTCGTCGCTGAGCGAGGAGGAGGCGGCGCAGGAGCTGAACCGGCTGACCAAGGGCTGAGCGGGAGGCGAGATGAACACGACGATGCCACGGGTCGGCGCGGTGGTCGACCAGGACAATCTCTCCAAGGACGGTGTCATCGAACGGGCGCGCCTGGCGGTCGAGTCCGGCGCCGACACGCTCTGGCTGGTGCAGCAGCCCAACCAGCGCGACAGCTCGATCCTGCTCACCTCGCTCGCCGAGAACACCGAGGGCGTCAGGATCGCGTCCGGGATACTGCCGATCTACAGCCGGCCGCCCATCGTGATGGCGCAGACCGCCATCACGATCGACGAGGTCTCCGACGGCCGGTTCATCCTCGGCCTCGGCGTGGGCCACCGGGTGGTGGGCGAGTGGACGCTGGGCGGCTCGTACCCGCCGCCGGCGCCGGCGATGCGGGAGTACCTGACGATCGTCACCGACCTGATCCGCACCGGGGAGGTGAACGTCTCCGGGCGCTGGTTCAGCGGTCGCATGTCCTACCTGCAGGGCGCCCGGCCCGACCTGCCGGTGTACGTGGGCTCGCTGGGTCCGAAGGTGCTGGAGCTCGCAGGCGAGCTCGCCGACGGGGTGGTGCTGTGGATCTGCACGCCGGAGGACGTGCGCGACCGGGTGATGCCGCACCTGCGGGCGGGCTGGGCCCGGCGTGGCGCGGACCGCGGCGAGTTCGCGGTGGTGGTGATGCTGATGGCGGCGGCCACCGACACGCTCTCCGAGGACCGGGAGGCGTTCCGAAAGATCCTCGCCGGCTACATGCGGATGGAGAACACGCGCAAGCAGCTGATTGCCAGCGGCTTCGGCGACGACGTGCGCGCCGGCCGGCCCAGCGACGCCGCGGTCCACGCCATCGCCGCGATCGGAGACCGGAAGGAGGTGGCCGAGCGCATCGTGGCGTTCCGGGAGGCCGGAGCCACCCACTTCGCGGTGAGTCCCCTGGTGACCACCCCGGAGTTCGGCCCAGCACGCTACACCAGCACCCTGGAGGCGGTGCTCGATGCCTAATGGCGAGCCACCGCGGACTGCGCTCGCGGCCAGCAGCGTGCCTCTGTCAGAGACCAAGCGCGCCCTGCTCGGCCTGATCGCCAACGGCGGCGGGGCAGTCTCCTTCGACCGGATCCCGCCCGCGCCTGACGACCGGCCGATCCCGCTGTCCTTCGCCCAGGAGCGGGTGTGGTTCACCGAGCAGCTACTGACTGGCGAGCCGTTGTTCAACCTGGTCGGCGGGGTGATGCTGAACGACCCGGTCGCGCCCGACCTGGTGCGGCGGCGCCTCGCCGACGCGGTGGCCGCCCACGACGCGCTCCGCAGCTACGTGCGGCTGGTCGAGGACGAGCCGACGCTCGGGGTGGCGGACTCGGCGGAGCCGGTGGTGACCGTCATCGACTGCTCCGCAGAGCGGGCCGACCCGGCGCGGGCGGCGGCGCGGGCCGCGATGCGCGTCGCCGGCCAGCCGTACGACCTGGGGCGCCCGCCGCTGTGGCGGGTCGCACTGGTCCGCCTGCCCGGCGGCGGCATGGCGCTGGTCATCGCCGGCCACCACCTGGTGACGGACGCGATCTCCCTGACCCTGCTGGTACACGCGCTGTGCGGCCACCCGCAGCCCGGCCCGCCAGTCCGGTACGCGGACTACGCGGCGTGGCAGCGCAGCCCGGCGTGGCAGGAGGCGACCGCCGGCGACCTGGACTACTGGCGCGACCGCCTGGCCGACCTGCCGCCGCCGCTGTGGCTGCCGACGGACCGCCCCCGACCGCCGACCCGGAGTCTGCGCGGCGCGGCGCTCACCGTCGATCTCGCCCCGGCGCTCGTGGCGCGGCTGCGCGAGGTGGCGCGCGAGGAGTCCGCGACGCTCTACTCGGTCTTCCTGGCCGGGTTCACGGCGTTGCTCCGCCGGGTCACCGGCGCCGCCGACATCCCCGTGTTGTGCCCGGTGAACGGCCGCAACCGCAGTGAGCTGCGCGCCATGTTGGGGATGTTCGCCAACATGGTGGTGGTCCGCGCCCGGCTGACCGGGGACCTGCCGTTCCGCGAGGTGATCACCGTGGCGCAGCGTACGCTCAGCGACGCGGTGAGCCACCAGAGTGTCCCGTTCGACATGGTGGTGTCGTCGCTGGGCGGGACCGGCCGGGGCCCCTATCCGCCGCTGGCGCAGGTGGGCTTCAACATGCCGGCCCAGGAGGCGTCTGTCGGCCTGCCGTTGCTGGATCTGCCGATCAGCCCGAACCGCTCCGAGTTCGACCTGACGGCCCATATCGTGCCCGCTGGCGGCGGCCTCAAGCTGCAGTTCGAGTACGCTGTCGACCTCTTCGCGCCGGCCACGATCCGGCGTCTGATGGACAGCTACCTGATGCTGCTGTCCAGCCTCGCGGCCGATCCGGGCCAGCCGATCGACGAGCCGCCGCTGACGCCGCCGGAGCAGCACGCGCTGCTCGCCGCCGGGCACGGCCCGGCGCCGAGTCCTGACGCCGGCAGCGACCCCGGGTCGTGGACCTCGCTGGTCGAGCGGTTCGCCGAGCAGGCCGGCGCCAGCCCGGGCCGGACCGCGCTGGTCTTCGGAGACCGGAGCATGACCTACGCCGAGCTGACGGCCAGAGCCGACGTGCTGGCCCACCGACTGCGGGCGCGGGGCGTCGGACCGGAGAGCCGGGTGGCGGTGTGCCTGCGACGGGGCTTCGACATGGTCGCCGCGCTGCTCGCAAGCTGGCGGGCCGGAGCGGCGTACGTGCCGGTCGACCCCGACCAGCCCGCGCCGCGTACCCGGCTCATTCTCGAGGAGACGGCGCCGGCGGCGATCCTGACCAGCACGGACCTGCTTGCCGGCGAGATCTCGGACGCGCTCGACGCGGTTCCCGGCGCCCGCCCCCGTGTGGTGCGCGTCGACACCGACGGCCTAGCGCCCCCCGAGCCGGCCGCGACCACCGCCGGACCGGTCGCGGTCAGGCCGGACACCGCGGCCTACGTGATGTACACGTCCGGCTCCACCGGACGTCCCAAGGGGGTGGTGATCAGCCACGCCGGCATCGCCAACCGGGTGGCGTGGTCGGTCCGCGAGCACGCGCTGGGAGCCGGCGACCGGGTGCTGCAGAAGACCCGGCTGACGTTCGACGCGGCCGGTTGGGAGATCTTCGCGCCGCTGGTCTCCGGCGGCGCGACAGTGCTGGCGCCGCACGAGGTCGACGACGACCCGCCCGTCATGCTGCGGGCGGTGGCCGAGCACCGCGTGACGGTGCTGCAACTGGTGCCGTCGGTGCTGCGGCTGCTGGTCGACGCCGGTGACTGGTCCGGCTGCGGTTCGCTGCGGCTGCTGTGCTGCGCCGGCGAGCCGTTGGACGCGGAGCTGTGCGCCCAGGTGCTGGAGCGCCTCGACCTGCGGATCGTCAACACGTACGGCCCCACCGAGTGCGCCATCGACGTGGCGGCGGCCGGCCACGACCCGGAGCAGCGCGCCGGCCCGGCGCCGATCGGCCGGCCGATCGACAACACCCGGCTGCACGTCCTCGACCCGCGCGGCCGCCCGGCGCCGGTCGGGGTGCGCGGCGAGCTGTTCGCCTCCGGCGTCGGTCTCGCCCGCGGCTACCTCGACCAGCCGGGGCTCACTGCCGCGTCGTTCCTGCCCGATCCGTACGGACCACCCGGCTCGCGGATGTACCGGACGGGGGATCTGGCGCGCTGGCGCGACGACGGCAGCCTGGAGTTCCTCGGCCGCGCAGACCAGCAGGTCAAGATCAACGGGGTGCGGGTGGAGCCGGCGGAGGCCGAGCACGCGCTGCGCCAGCACCCGGGGGTGCTGGCGGTGGCGGTCACCCCCCGTCCGACCGGGCGCGGCGGTGTCGGCCTGGTCGGGTACGTGGTCGGCGACGTGCCGTTCGACGCGCTACGGAGGTTCGTCCGCGACCGGCTGCCCGGGCCGATGGCGCCGGCGCGGTTCGTGCGGCTGGACGCACTGCCGCTGACTCCGACCGGAAAGCTGGACCGTGCCGCGCTGCCGCCGCCGGACGCGGGCTCAGAGGACGAAGCGGAGTTCACCCCGCCGCGGGACCACGCCGAGCAGGTGGTGGCGGCGGTCTGGGCGGAGGTGCTGGGCCTGGAGCGGATCGGCGCCCACGACGACTTCTTCGCCCTGGGCGGGCACTCGCTGCTGCTGACCCGGGTGGCGGCGCGGCTGCGCCGGCTGTCCGGCGCAGACGTTCCGCTGCGGCGGCTGTTCACCGCCGCCACCGTGGCCGAGCAGGGGCGGCTGCTCGCCGAGGGACCGGCAGACCGGGAGCCGATTCCGCGGGCAGACCGTTCCAGCCCACTGCCGCTGTCGTCCGGACAGCAGCGGCTGTGGTTCCTGGACCGGCTCGACTCGGGAAGCCCGCAGTACGTCATCCCGCACGTGGTGCGGCTGCGCGGTGAGCTGGACCTGGCCGCGCTGCGGCGGGCGGTGACCGGTGTTGTCGCCCGCCACGAGGTGCTGCGCACCCGGTACCAGGTGCGGGACGGCGAGCCGTTCCAGGTGGTCGACCCCCCGGGTGAGATGGCTGTCGGGTTCACCGACGTCAGCGGCGCGGTCGAGCCGCAGCAGGCCGCGCTGGGGCTGGTGGCAGAGGCCATCTCCCGGCCGTTCGACCTGGCTGCCGGACCCGTGCTCCGGTGCGAGGTGGTGCGCACCGCGGCCGAGGACCACCTGCTGCTGCTCGCGATGCACCACATCGCATTCGACGGCGCCTCGATGGCGGTGTTCGGCCAGGAGTTGGCCGCCGGTTACGCGGCGGCCCTCGCTGGCGGCGACAGGCTCGCAGCCGCGGCCGGGCCTGCCGCCGACCGGCATGGCGCCGAGCCGCCGGCGATCCAGTACGCCGACTTCGCCGCCTGGCAGCTGGCGAGCCTGGACGGCGACGAGCTGCGCGAGCAGCTCGACTACTGGACCGAGCGGCTCGCCGACCTGGAGCCGGTCGAGCTGCCGACCGACCGGCCCCGGGAGGTGCTGGCGAGCCCTCGGGGCGCCACCTGCGTCTTCCACATCCCGGAGGACCTGTCCGGCCGAGTGCTGCGGCTGGGCCGGGCCGAGCGGGCCACGGCCTTCATGACCCTGCTCGCGGCCTTCGATGTGCTGCTCGCCCGGTACACCGGGGTCACCGATCTCGCAGTCGGCACGCCGGTCGGTGGCCGTACCCGCCCGGAGCTGGAGACGCTGATCGGCTTCGTGGCGAACACCCTGGTGCTGCGGGCCGACCTGGCCGGGGACCCGTCGTTCCGCACCGTCCTGGAGCGGGTGAGGTCGACCTGCGTCGAGGGGTTCGCCCGGCAGGACCTGCCGTTCGAGCGCTTGGTCGACGTGCTGCAGCCAGAGCGCGACCTGTCCCGCAATCCGCTGTTCCAGATCATGTTCGAGATGGCGGCCGAGGGCGGTGAGATCCGGTTGCCGGGGCTCGCCGTGGGGCGGCCGTGCGACGACCTCCCGTGGCAGACCTCGAAGTTCGACCTCACGCTGGGTGTGGTCGAGCAGGCCGACGGGTCGTTCCTGGGGTATGTCGAGTACGCCACCGCGCTGTTCGATCCGTCGACCGTCGACCGGCTGATCAGCCACTACCTGCGGGTGCTCGAGCAGGTGGCGGACGATCCCGACCTGCCGCTCGGCCGGCTGGACATCCTGACCCCGGCTGAGCGGCGGCAACTGCTGCGCGACTGGAACCGACTCGACCCGCCCGAGCCGGCCGGCGAGTGCCTGCACGAGGCGATCGCGCGCACCGCGGCGGAGCGCCCGGACGCGCTCGCGGTGAGCCAGCGCGACCAGCGGCTGAGCTATCGGGAGCTGGAGCGGCAAGCCAACCGGCTGGCGCACCGGCTGCGGGCGCACGGGGTCTCCGCCGAGACCCCCGTGGCGGTGTTCCTGGAGCGCTCAGTGCCCGCCGTCGTGGCGTTGCTCGGCGTGCTCAAGGCCGGCGGTGTGTACCTACCGGTCGACCCGAACCACCCCGACGACCGGGTGGAGCTGCTGATCCGGGGCAGCGGCGCCCAGGTCGTGCTCACCCACCCCGGGCTGGTTGAGCGGCTCGCCCCGCTCGGCGTCGAGGTCCTGACGGTCGACGAGCCGGACGCCGAGCCCGGCGCCGGGCAGGACGCGCCGCCGCCGGCGGTCACTTCCGCCCGCAACCTGGCGTACGTGATCCACACCTCGGGGTCGACCGGCGGCCCGAAGGGTGTGATGGTCGATCATGCGGCGTACCTGAGCCACTGCCGAGTGGTGATCGACCGCTACGCGATCCGGCCCGGAAGCCGGGTCGTGCTGCTCTCGGCGCTGGTCTTCGACGTGGCGATGGACCAGATCGGCGCCACACTGCTGGCCGGCGGCGCCGTCGTGGTCGCCGACCCGGACCTGTGGGCGCCCGGGGAGTTGCCCGACCGGCTGGCCGCCGAACGGGTCGAGATCATGGAGATCACCCCGGCGCACTACCGGGAGCTGATGTCCGCGGCGCACCCCGGCGACGAGCGGCTGCGCGGGCTGCGCCTGATGAACGTGGGCAGCGAGACGGTGACCTACCAGGACGCGCAGCGCTGGCTGGCGGCCGGGCTGCCGGGGACGTTCATGTGCAACTACGGCCCGACCGAGGCCACCGTGACCTGCACCGCGATCACCGTCGACGCGGAGCGGGCGGCGGCCGGCCGTCCGGAGCAGGCGCTGCCGATCGGCCGGCCGTTCCGCGACACCCGGGCCTACGTGCTCGATCCGTGGCTGAACCCGGTCCCGATCGGGATGCCGGGAGAGCTGCACCTGGGCGGCGTGCGGCTGGCGCGGGGGTACCTGCGCCGCCCGGACCTGACCGCGGAGCGGTTCGTGCCGGACCCCTTCTCCGGCGAGCCCGGCGCCCGGCTCTACCGCACGGGCGACCTGGTGCGGTATCGCCAGGACGGCATGATCGAGTTCCTGGGCCGGCTGGACAGCCAGGTGAAGATCCGGGGCTTCCGGATCGAGTTGGAGGAGATCGAGGCGACGCTGCACGGCCACCCGGATGTCCGGGCGGCGGCCACGGTGGTCCACCGGGGGCAGGCCGGGCCCGAGATCGCCGGGTACGTGGTGTTCGCGTCCGGCGCCTCGGCCGGCCTCCACGAGGTGCGTGACCACCTGCGCTCCCGGCTGCCGGACTACATGGTTCCCACCCGCTGGGCGGCGCTCGACGAGCTGCCCCTGACACCGAGCAAGAAGGTGGACCGGCGGGCGCTGTCCGCGATCGACAGCGGATCGCGGTTGCGCCGGGAGTACGCGGCGCCGCGCACCCGGGGCGAGGAGCTGATCGCCGAGGTGTGGGCGGAGCTGCTCGACGTGGCCGAGATCGGCGCGCACGACGACTTCTTCGATCTCGGCGGCCACTCTCTGCTCGCCACCAGGGCGCACGCCCGGCTGCAACAGCTGTTCGGCGCCGAGTTTCCGCTGCGGGTGCTGTTCGAGGCGGTCACCCCGGCCGAGTTGGCGCCGGTGATCGAGGAGGCCGTGGCGGCCGAGCTCGAGCGCCTCTCTGATGAGGAGGTGCTCGCCCAGGCCGGCTCCGAGACGCCGGTCGACCCGGTCGTCGCGCGCCGGCTGCTGTTGCAGCAGCGGATGCGGGGTCTGCGGCCAGGAGCCGGGCTTCCGGCCCTGCGCCGGATCGACCGCTCGGGTCCGATTCCGCTGTCGTACGGGCAGCAGCGGCTGTGGTTCCTCGACCAGCTCACCCCCGGCAGCCTGGAGTACGTGGTGCCGCTGGTGCTGCGGCTGCGCGGCCGGCTCGACCACGCGGCGCTCACCGCTTCCCTGTCCGGCGTGATCGAGCGCCACGAGATCCTGCGCACCCGCTACGTGGTGGTCGAGGGGGAGGTGACGCAGGTCATCGACCCGCCGCCAGAGCTGCGGCTGCCGCCACGCGAGGTGGTCGCGTCCGACCTCACCGGGGTGCTGGACGCGTTCGCGGCCCAGCCGTTCGACCTGGCGCGGGGACCGGTGCTGCGGGCCGAGCTGCTCCGGGTGGGCCCGGAGGAGCACGTCCTCAACCTCAACCTGCATCACATCGCGTGCGACGAGTGGTCCACGGACGTGATCGGCCGCGAGATCGTCGCCGGCTACGAGGCGTACGCCGCCGGCAGGGCGCCGGAGCTCAGCCCGCCCCCGGCGCAGTACGCCGACTTTGCCGTCTGGCAGCGGCAGTCGCTCGCCGCAGGCGTGCTGGAGCGCAAGCTGGACCACTGGCGGCACCGGCTGACGGGCCTGGAGCGGCTCCGGCTCCCGCTCGACCGGCCGCGCACCGCGCCCCGGGACCTCCGTGGCGCCTGCGTGATTTACTACGCCTCACCGGAGCTGCGGGTCGCGGTGCGGGAGCTGGTCAGCAGCCAGGGCTGCACGCTGTTCACCGTGCTGATGGCGGGCTTCGCCGTGCTGCTGGCCAAGCTGACCGGGCAACGCGACATCGCGATCGGCGTGCCGATGGCCGGTCGGGGCCGGGCGGAGATCGAGAACACGGTGGGCTTCTTCGTCAACACCGTGGTGCTGCGCTGCGACCTGTCGGGGGATCCCAGCTTCGCCGAGATCCTGGAGCGGGTCAGGCTCGCCACGCTGGACGCCATCGAACACCAGGACGTGCCGTTCGAGCGGGTGGTCAACGCCCTCGAACCCGAACGCGACCTGTCACGCACCGCGCTCGTCGACACGTTGTTCAACCTCCAGCACGCGTCCGACGTGGTGCCGCCGCGCGCCGGCGACCTGGTCGTCGAGGAGATCGGCGTGGACTCGCCGGCGGTGCGGGCGGACCTCATGCTCGGCACCCGCACCTTGCCCGACGGGTCGTTGGAGGGCGGCGGTTTCGAGTACGCCGCGGCGCTGTTCGACGAGCCGACGATCCACGACATGATCGAGCGCCACCTCGAGATCCTGTCCAGGGGCAGTCAGGACCCGGCGGTGCGGTTCAGCGAGCTGCCGGCCGCGACGGCCGAGGAGCGTGCGGCCCTCGCCCGCTGGAACGACACAGGCGCCCCGGTCCCGGACCGGACGCTGCACCAGTTGATCGCCGACCAGGTGCGCCGCACGCCGGACGCGGTGGCGGTGACGGCGGAGGACGGTGAGCTGACGTACGCGGAGTTGTCCGAGCGCGCCGACCGGATGGCGTGTGAGCTGCGTGCGCGGGGCGTGTCGCGGGGTGGTGTGGTGGGGGTGTGCCTGCGGCGCGAGGTGGAGTTGGTGGTGGCGTTGCTCGCGGTGCTGCGGGCGGGTGCGGCGTACCTGCCGTTGGATCCGGAGCACCCGCCGGAGCGGCTGCGGCATGTCGTGCGCGACGCGGGCGCGGTGTTGGCGGTGACCCGGCGCCGGCTGGCGGACCGGTTGGGAGAAGTGCCGCTGTTGCTGGTCGACGAAATGGCCGGGAGCGGCGACGAGACGGCCGGGAGCGGCGACGAGGCAGCCGGGAGCGGCCATGAGGCGCCGCCCGAAGAGGCGGGTCCCGCGGACCTCGCGTATGTCATTTACACCTCGGGTTCGACGGGCGAGCCGAAGGGTGTGATGGTGTCGCATCGCGGGATCGTGAACCGTCTGCTGTGGATGCAGCAGCAGTACGGGTTGACGCCGCGGGATCGGGTGTTGCAGAAGACGACGTACACGTTTGACGTGTCGGTGTGGGAGTTCTTCTGGCCGCTGTTGGCAGGGGCGCGGGTGGTGTTGGCGCCGCCGGACGCGCATCTGGACCCGGTGGCGTTGGCGGGGTGGATGGCCGGGCAGCGGGTGACCCATGCGCACTTCGTGCCGTCGATGCTGGATGTGTTCCTGGAGGTGAACGCAGAGCTCCCGGACAGCTGCCGGGAGGTGTTCTGCAGCGGCGAGGCGCTGCGCGCGGCGACGGTGCGCCGGTTCCAGGTCAGCTCTGCGGCCCGGTTGCACAACCTGTACGGCCCGACCGAGGCGAGTGTCGACGCCACCTCGTTCGAGGTGGCGCCGGGGCAGGAGGATCCGGTGCCGATCGGGGCGCCGATCCACAACATGCGGGCGCACGTGCTGGACCTGGATTTGAATCCGGCGCCGGTGGGGGTGACGGGCGAGATCTACCTCGGCGGCGTCGGGCTCGCCCGCGGCTACCTGAACCGCCCGGGGCTGACCGCGGAGCGGTTCGTGCCGGATCCGTTCGGCGGGCCGGGTGCCCGGCTGTACCGGACGGGTGATCTGGGTCGGTGGCGGGCCGACGGGGTGGTGGAGCACCAGGGTCGGGTCGACGACCAGTTCAAGATCCGGGGGTTGCGGATCGAGCCGGGTGAGATCGAGGCGGCGATGGCCTCACATCCGGGGGTGAGCGCCGCGGCGGTGGCGGCGTGTCGATCGGGGCAGGGCGACCCGTACCTGGTCGGGTACGTGGTCGGCGAGGCGGACTCCGGCGAGCTGCGGGAGCACCTGAGCGGTCGGCTGCCGGCGTACATGGTGCCGACCCACTTCGCCACGGTGGAGCGGCTGCCGTTGACCAGCAGCGGCAAGCTGGACCGCAAGGCGCTGCCTGACCCGCGCCCGACCGGGCGGCAGGCGACCGCGACCGGGCCGCTGACGCCGGTTGAGTCGGCGATCGCCGCGGCGTGGGCGGAGGTGCTCGGCGACGGAGTGTCCGCGTCGGACAACTTCTTCGAGCTGGGTGGCGACTCGATGCGGGCGGTGCGGGTCGTCGGCGCGCTGCGCGCCCGGGGCATCGAGTTGAGCGTGGCGGACCTGTTCCGGCATCCCACCGTGGCGGCGTTGGCCGGTGTGGTGCGGGCTCCCGCGCTGCGCAGCGACGACCGGCGTTGTGAACGGTTCGAGTTGGTCGACGCGCGGGACCGGCAACGGTTGCCGGAGGGGATAGAGGACGCGTACCCGCTGGCCGAGGTGCAGGCGGGGATGCTGTTCGAGATGTTCGCCGACACCCAGGTGCTGCCCTACCACAACGTCACCAGCTACGCGCTCGGCGACCAGGCGCCGTTTTCCCCGGCCGCGTTGCGGGAGGCCGCCGCCGTGGTGGCGGCGCGGCATGAGGCGCTTCGCACGTCGTTCGACCTGACCGCCTACCGGGAGGCGCTGCAGTTGGTGCACCGCCAGGCGCGGCCGGCGGTGGTGATCGACGACCTGCGCGGGCTGCCGGAGCCGGAGCAGCGGGCCGAGATCACCCGGGCGGCGCTGGCCGAGCGCCGGGAGCCGTTCGACCTGGCACGGCCGCCGCTGTGGCGGCTGCGGGCGCACCGGGTCTCCGACCAGGCCTGGTGGCTGTCCATGGTGGAGTGCCACGCCATCCTCGACGGGTGGAGCCACAACTCCCTGCTCACCGAACTGGTGGGCGCCTACCGCGCGATCCGCGACGGATCCGCCGACGAGCCTGTGCCCACCCCCGACGTCCGGTACGCCGACTTCATCGCCGCCGAGCGCGAGGCGCTGCGGTCGGAGGAGCATCGCGCGCACTGGGAGCGGCAGCTGGTCGGCCGGGAGGTCCGGCCGCTGCCCGAGCGCTGGGGCGACCGGGCAGCCGGCGCCCGGGTGAGCACCGAGATGGTCGAGGTGCGGGACCTGGAGCCCGGCCTGCGCCGCGTCGCGGCGGCGGCGGGGGTGCCCCTGAAGTCGGTTTTCCTGGCCGGATACCTGCTGTCGCTGCAGGCGATGCTAGGGGGCAGACGCCGCTCGCGGGCCTGATCAGCAACGGCCGGCTGGAGACCGCCGGCGGCGACGAGGTGTACGGCATGTTCCTCAACACCCTGCCGTTGCGCGTCACCTCTGCCGCGGAGACCTGGCAGGGCCTGGTGGCGGATGTGTTCGCCGACGAGACCGCGATGTGGGCGCACCGTCGGTTCCCGCTGCCGGCGCTGCAGCGGCTCGCCGGCGCCGACGCCCCGCTGATCGACAACACCTTCAACTACCTCGACTTCTACACCGTCGACCAGCAGGCGGTCGACCTGCGACGCACCGCCGACAACAGTCCCAACGAGTTCCCGCTAGTGGTCACCGTCGGGCCGGGGCACATCGAGTTCACGGTCCGGGAGAGCCGGGTCAGCTCGGCGACCGCGGCGCGGCTCGGTGAGGTCTACCGGGCGGTGCTGAGCGCGATGTCGCGGGACCCGGAGGGCGCGGTGACGTGGGACGTGCCCGAGGCCCCGTCCGGGCATCTGGCAGCGCCGCCCGTGCGGACCCCGCCATGCGACGAACCGGACCCGCGCGAGACCTCCGCGCCGTCAACGGGCCGCCCGACTGCCGCCGGAGCGCCGGCCGCCGTGGGAGACGACCTGGAGCGGGTCATCGCGGGGGTCTGGGCGGAGCTGTTCGAGGTGGCGGCGGTCTCCCCGGACGACGACTTCGTCGCCCTCGGCGGTCACTCGCTGACCGCGATGCGGGTGGCTGCGAAGCTTCGTGCCGACCACGCCATCGACGTCTCCCCCCGCGAGGTGCTGCGCGTCCGCACAGTGGCGGCGCTGGCCGCGACGATACGGGCGATGACCGGGCCGGCGGGTGGCGGCGACGTCGACGGGGAGAGCACGCTGGTGTGGCTGCGGGAGTCGGGGAAGCAGGCGCCGCTGGTGTGTGTGCACCCCGGTGGTGGCGGGATCCACTGGTACCGGGAGTTGACCGAGGCGCTGCCGGCCGAGCAGCCGGTGGCGGCGATCCGCCACCCCGCGTCGGTGGACCCGGAGCTGGCGGGGTCGAGTGTCGAGGAGCTCGCCGACCGGTACCTCGTCGACTTGCGGGCGGCGACCGGCAGCGGGCCGTACCACCTGTTGGGCTGGTGCGGCGGCGCGCCAGTGACATGGGAACTCAGCCGGCGGCTGGCCGAGTCCGGTGAGCGGGTGAGGCTGGTGCTCCTGGACCCGGCTCTCGAGGGTCTCGCCTGCGCCGACAATGACGTGCCGGAGCCGCTGCGGGTGCTGCGCCGCTGCGAACTGCTGCTGCAGCAGCTCCGATCGGAGCCGGACCACGACCGTGCGGCGGAACGCCGGGCGGAGGCGGTGCGGCTGCTGCACGAGGTGGTGGACGACGACCGGGCGCACGCGATGATCAAGCCCGATGAGCTGGGCGCCGACTGGGTGGAGCAGGTACGGGTGTGGCGGCGGCTCGCCGAGAGCCGGCTGGCGTACCGGTTCGGCCGGTACCCGGGCGATGCCGACCTGATCCTCGGCGACGAGCTGGTCGAGGGCGAGCACGTCGCGTTGGGCGAGCAGGACTACGACGCGTACCTGGCGCACTGGCGCGGGTTGGCGACCGGGACCGTGCGGTCGCACCGGGCGCCGGGCAGTCACGTCGGCGTGCTGCGGCCCCCGCACGTCGCCCAGCTCGCGGCGCTGGTCGAGCGGATCCTCTCCCCCGACGCCCCGGGATGAGCCGAGCCACGCGTCGTACCAGAGCGATCCCAGGAGCGGGGCGGGCAGCGCGCCCTGGTCCAGGAGCACGGCGCGCAGAGTGAGGGTTGCGCTCCTCGGTCACAGTGGCGGGACCGTCCCGGATTCGCACCGGTTCCTGGGTTCCGTCGCCTCGATGTTCGGTTGGTTTCCATGAGGATTCCGGCCTCGGACAGCGTGGTCAACCGGCGCGGCGATGGGCGAGGTCACAACTGCCGGGCGGGTTCGGCGCGTCAACACCGGCGTCGCGGGTAGTGACGAGACTGCGCATGGAAGGATTCCAGGCATGGAGTACGTGGTCGTCGCGGTGATCGTGGTTCTGGCAGCGCTGGTCGGCGCCGCTGTTCTGGTGGCGCCCAAGCTGCGGAAACGGCCCCCGGCGCCGCCAGAGGCCGCGCCTGAAGCAGGCGAGCGGGCAGCGCAGGCGCCTGCCACGGCGACGCCGGCCCGGGGCACGCAGGCCCCGCCGGCCGAGGAGGCTCCGCCGACCGCCGCAGCCCCGGTGCCCATCGAGGAGCCCGAGCCGTCCGCGGGCCGCCTTGTGCGGCTCCGCGCGCGGCTGTCCCGCTCCCAGAACACGCTCGGCCGCGGCCTGCTGTCCCTGCTGTCCCGCGACCACCTCGACGACGAGGACTGGGAAGAGGTCGAAGAGACGCTCCTGTCCGCCGATGTGGGCCTGGAGGCCACCGCCGAGATTGTCGAGCGGCTGCGCGAGCGCACCATGGTGCTGGGCGCCCGCGGCCCGGAAGAGCTGCGGACGCTGCTGACAGAGGAGCTGGTCGCCGCCCTGGATCCGAAGCTGGACCGCGCGCTGCGCACACCCCGCCACGGCGACCGGCCGTCGGTGATGCTGGTGGTTGGCGTGAACGGGTCCGGCAAGACCACCACCTGTGGGAAGATCGCACGCGTGTTGGTCGCGGATGGTCGAAGCGTCCTGCTGGGCGCGGCGGACACCTTCCGCGCGGCCGCGACCGAGCAGCTCGCCACCTGGGCCGAGCGGGTCGGCGCCGAGGTGGTGCGGGGCGCCGAGCGGCAGGACCCCGCGAGCGTCGCCTTCGACGCGGTGCGGCGCGGCCGCGAGGCCGGCGTCGACGCCGTGCTGATCGACACCGCAGGCCGGCTGCAGAACAAGATCGGCCTGATGGACGAGCTCGGCAAGGTCAAGCGAGTCGTGTCCAAGCACGGCGAGGTCGACGAGACATTGCTGGTGCTGGACGCCACCACCGGTCAGAATGGCCTGGAGCAGGCCCGCGTCTTCACCGAGGTGGTGGACGTGACCGGAGTCGCGTTGACCAAACTGGACGGCACCGCCAAAGGCGGCATCGTCATCGCCGTGCAGCGCAAGCTCGGCATCCCCGTGAAACTCGTCGGGCTGGGGGAAGGCCCCGACGACCTCGCCCCGTTCGACCCCGAGCAGTTCGCCGACGCTCTTGTCGGCGAGGCGAGCTAGGGCACTGCGGCAGCGCGGCGGAGAGTCGGGTGACGCAACAGGAGATCCCGCTTCACGGCGGCAACACGAGCCGGGTGTCCCGGGTGGGGCACACCGTGCGCCGGAACACGGGCCCGTGGACCCGCGCCGTGCACGCGCTGCTGCGCCACCTGGAGGCGGTCGGCTTCGATGGAGCCCCCCGCGCGCACGGCATCGACGAGCGCGGCCGCGAGGTGCTCTCGTACATCGAGGGGGAGTGCGGCGAGTATCCGCTCGCCGAGCACTGGACCACCGACGAGGCCCTGGCCACGGTGGCGAAGATGCTGCGGATGTTCCACGATGCGCAGTACGGCTTCCGCACCCCGCCGGGCATGGTGTGGCGCTCGTTCGGCCCGCCCCCGCCGGACACGGAAGTGGTGTGCCACCACGACGCGGCGCCGCACAACGTGATCTGGCGGCCCGACGGGACGCTCGCGCTGATCGACTTCGACCTCGCCTCTCCCGGGGCTCGCATCTACGACGTCGCCTATGCGGCCTGGACCTGGGTGCCGCTGTTCAGCGACCGGGACTCGTACACGCTCGGTTGGAAGCGCCCGGACCGGCCGCGGCGGCTGCGGATGTTCGCCGACGCGTACGGGCTGACGCCGCGGGACCGGCACCGGCTGGTCCGGGTGATCCGCAAGCGGATCATCGACCACGTGGAGGGGATCCGGCGGATGGCGGCGGCCGGCGACCCGGCGTTCGTGCGGATCGTGCGCAAGGGCCATCTGCGGCGCCCGATGCGCGACCTGCGGCTGCTGGACCACGAGCGGCACATTCTCGAGTACGCGCTGCGCTGACGTCGCGGTGTGCGCGGGCCGGGAGGACAGGGTCACCCGCCGACCGAGCCAGGCGCCTCACCTGAAGATCAGGTTGGCGCCGGCGGTGCAGAGCACGGAGAGCAGGATCGAGCCGATGATCATCATCAGGCAGCCGAGTCCGCCGCCGAGTGGGCGGACCTCCACGTTTCCGATGCGCATGGGCGCCTCTCCGCCGGAAGCCAGGACTCAGGTGCGCGCGGCGTCGGGAGGCGGGCCCCCGTCGGTCTGCGCCGGGTGCTCCACCAGCGCGATCACGCGGCCCGACATGAACCGGGCGGTGCGCACCGGCGTGCCGTTGCGGGTCACCTCGACGACCTCGACCACGCCGCGGCGGGTGCTGACCTCGACCCGCCGGCCGGCCCGGGTGGCCACGATGTCGTACGCCCGGGTCCCGTCGCCGGTGTCCACCACAATCTCCACCCGATCGCCCTTCACGCTCCAGGTATACCCCGTTTCGGCCCGCGTGACCGCCTTGAGCGCGCCCCGGCGGGTGGTTCACATGTCCGTAACACACGTGAACGGGGTGTGAAACAGGTTCGGGCCACTCTCGGTGGCATCCGGCACGGGCAGCGCCGCCCGTTGTAGGCCGGGGAGGAGGGGTACCGAGAGGAGGCAGCGTGCCGGAGATTGATTCCGGGCACACCGCCTGGGTTTTGACGGCGAGCGCATTCGTGCTGCTCATGACGCCTGGCCTGGCGCTGTTCTACGGGGGCATGACCCGCTCCAAGAGCGTGCTCAACATGATGATGATGAGCTTCGGCGCCATCGGCGTCGTGAGTCTGCTGTGGGTCTTCTACGGCCACAGCCTCGCCTTCGGCGACGATGTCGGAGGCGTCGTCGGCAACCTGGATCTTGTGGGTCTGCGTGGTCTGGTCGACTCCGTCAGCGACGGCGGCCTGCCTGACCTGGTGTTCTCGGTCTTCCAGATGATGTTCGCCATCATCACGGTCGCGCTGATCAGCGGCGCGATCGCGGACCGGGCGAGGTTCGGGCCCTGGCTGGTGTTCGCGGTGCTGTGGGCCACGCTGGTCTACTTCCCGGTCGCGCACTGGGTGTGGGGCGGCGGTTGGCTCAGTGAGCTCGGCGTGATCGACTTCGCCGGCGGCACCGCGGTCCACGTCAACGCCGGCGCCGCCGCGTTGGCGCTCGCGCTGGTGCTCGGCAAGCGGGCCGGGTGGCCCAAGGATCGGTTCAAGCCGCACAACCTGCCGATGGTGCTGCTCGGCGCGGCGCTGCTGTGGTTCGGCTGGTTCGGCTTCAACGCCGGCTCCGAGCTGGCCGCGGACGGCATCACCGCTGTCGCCTTCATCAACACGCAGGTCGCCACGGCCGCCGCGGTGGTCGGCTGGCTGATCGTGGAGCGGATCCGGGACGGCAAGCCCACCACGCTGGGCGCGGCGTCCGGCGCGGTGGCGGGACTGGTGGCGATCACCCCTGCGTGCGCCGTGCTGGAGCCGATGGGCGCCATCGCGCTCGGTCTGATCGCCGGCGCCATCTGCGCTCTGGCGGTCGGCCTGAAGTACCTGTTCACGTTCGACGACTCGCTCGACGTGGTCGGCGTGCACCTGGTGGGCGGCGCTGTCGGCTCCCTGCTGATCGGTTTCCTGGCCACCCAGATCGTGACCGGTGAGGACGGCGCCGAGGGCCTCTTCTACGGTGGGGCCGCTGGTCAGCTCGGGATTCAGGCGATCGGTGTCGGCGCGGTCGCGGCGTACTCGTTCGTCGTGGCTGGCATCCTGGGCTTCCTGATCGAGAAGACGATCGGCTTCCGGGTTGTTCCGGAGGTGGAGGTCGAGGGCATCGACACCGCTGAGCACGCGGAGAGCGCGTACGACTACATCGGCTTGGGCGGCGGCGGTGCTGGCGCTCCGCGGCACATGGCGCCCCCGCGCGCGGCCGCGCCGCCGGTGGCGGATGAGGCCCCGGCGGTCCCGGCTGGCGCCGGAAAGGAGCAGTGATGAAGCTCGTCGTCGCGGTGGTCAAGCCGTTTCAGTTGGACGCGGTGAAGGAGGCGCTGGCCGCTCAGGGAGTGGCTGGCCTGACGATCAGCGAAGTGCAGGGGTACGGCCGGCAGAAGGGGCACACCGAGGTCTATCGGGGCGCCGAGTACACGGTCGAGTTCGTGCCCAAGATCAAGATCGACATCCTGGTGGACGACGTCGATGTCGACAAGATCGTGGAAGCGATCGTCGGCGCGGCGCGCACCGGGCGGATCGGCGACGGCAAGGTCTGGGTCGTCCCGGTCGACGACGCAGTCCGGGTGCGGACCGGTGAGCGCGGCGTCGACGCGCTCTAGCGGTCCGGGCCTGGTGACCACGGACGGCTCGGCGGGTCAGCCTGACCTGCCGAGCCGTCCGGCGTCGTCGGCGCCGGAGCTGGGCGCCGCCGCGCGACAGGCGCGCGCCGACTCCCTCGACGCGTGGCTCGGCGGCCTGCTGCTGGCCGGCGACGCGCGCGGCGGCGAAGGGGTGGCGCTCGTCGCGGTGGGCGGGCTGGGACGGCGGGAGTGTCTGCCGCACGCGGATCTGGACCTGATCCTGGTGCACGGCGGGCGGCGCGACATCGCGGCGCTGGCCGAGGCGATCTGGTACCCGATCTGGGACGCCAAGACGCGCCTGGACCACGCCGTGCGCACCGTGCCCGAGGCGCTGCGCCTGGCCGGCAAGGACGTCAAAGTGGCGCTGGGCCTGCTCGACGCCCGCTTCGTCGCCGGAGACGCGGCCCTGGCGGAGAAGCTGCGCGCGCAGGCCGCGGCGGACTGGCGCTCCGCCGCCCGCAAACGGCTGCCCGCGCTGCGGGAGCTGACCACGTCCCGCTGGGACAGCCACGGCGAGTTGGCGTTCCTGCTCGAAGGCGACGTCAAGGAGGCCCGCGGCGGGCTGCGCGACGTCGCCGCGCTGCGTGGCATCGGGTACGCCCAGGTGGCCGAGGCCGCTGACCCGGCGAGCCGCCAGGCGCACGCCCGGCTCCTCGACGTGCGGGAAGCCCTGCACCAATCCGCCGGCCGCCGGCTCGATCGGCTGCTCGCCGAGCAACAGCAACCCGTCGCAGAGATCCTCGGCCTGCCCGGCCGGGACCAGCTCGCGCAGCGGGTCGCCGAGGACGCTCGCACCATCAGTTACGCCTGCGACGACGCTTGGCGCGCCGTGTCGCGATGGCTGGCTGTGCGCCGCTGGGGCGGCCGCAAGGCCCCGGCGCGCCGGCCGCTCGCCGACGGCGCGGTGGAGTCGGCCGGTGAGGTGACGCTCGCCCGCGACGCCGCCGCCGCGGCGCCCGCCGACCCGACGTTGTCGCTGCGCGTGGCGGCCGCCGCGGCGTCCCACGAGCTTCCGATCGCCCGGGCCACCCTGCGACTGCTCGCCGACGTGGCGCCGGCGTTGCCGGACCCCTGGCCGGCGCCGGCGCGGCGCGCCTTCCTCGCGCTGCTGGGCTCCGGAAGCGGCCTGGCGCCGGCCTGGGAAGCCTGCGACCGGTACGGCCTGGTGGAGCGCTGGCTGCCCGAATGGGGCCGCGTGCGCAGCCTGCCGCAGCGCAACCCGGTGCACATCCACACCGTCGACCGCCACCTGGTGCAGGCGGCGACCGAGGCGGCGCGGGGCGCCCGGGACGTGTCCCGGCCGGACCTGCTGGTGCTGGCGGCGCTGCTCCACGACATCGGCAAAGGCCTGCCCGGCGATCACAGCAAGGCTGGGGCGCCGATCGCCGAAAGCGTCTGCCGCAGGATCGGGCTGCCCGACGCCGACACCGAGCTGGTGCGCCGCCTGGTGCGGCAGCACCTGCTGCTGGCCGACACCGCCACCCGCCGCGACCTCGCCGACCCGGCGACCATCGAGCTGGTCACCGGCGCGGTCCGCGACGCCGAGACCCTCGACCTGCTGTACGCGCTCACCCGCGCCGACGCCGCCGCCACCGGGCCGCTGGCCTGGTCGGACTGGAAGGCCGGGCTGGTCGCCGAGCTGACCTCCCGGGCGCACCGGATGCTCGACACCGGTGAGGCCCCCGCGCCGGCCGCACCCGACGCGGAGCTGATCCGGCTGGCCGGCGGGCCCCTGCCGGCGGTGCGGGTCGCCTACGGAGGCGCCTGCGAAGGCGCCGACTCGCTCGATGCGTGCGCCCGCGACTCGGCGCCTTCGTCCCTTCGTGCGTCACGCCCGGGACCCGGCGCCTCCGCGGATCGCGTGGCCGTGGTCGCCGAGAACCGCCGGGGACTGCTCGCGGCGGTCGCCGGGGTGCTCGCGGTGCACCGTCTGGAGGTGCTCTCCGCCGACGCGATCTCACTCGGGGGCAAGGCCATGGTGGAGTGCGCAGTGCGGCCGGCGTACGGTCGCCCGCCCGACGCGGAGCTACTCGTCGCCGAGTTGCGCCGCGCCGCCGCCGGCGAGCTCTCGGTCACCGACCGGGTGCTCGCCCGGGACCGGTCGCACCGTCCCGGAGTGTCCGCTCCGGCGGCGCGCGACGGCCGCGCGGCCGCGCCCCGCGTGGTGTGGCTGCACCAGGCGTCGAGCCATGACACGGTGCTGGAGCTACGCGCGGCCGACTCTCCGGGCCTGCTCTACCGGGTCGCGCACGCACTGGAGGAGACCGGCGCGCAGGTGCGGGCGGCGCGCATCAGCACGCTCGGCGGCGACGTCGTCGACTCGTTCTACCTAATCGGCGAGTACCCCAACGCGGCCCACCGCGCACCAGTGGAATCCGCAGTCCTCACGGCCGCGGCACCCCCACTTTGACCGCCAGTTACCGCTAACTGGCGGTCAAAGTGGGGGTCTGGGGCAACCAAAAGTCCACAGACCATGAACAGGCGTTCTAGTGGCCCGTGGCGATGTCGGCCAGCTCGGGCGCCGCGCCGTCGGCGGAGACCTGCCGCCGGAACAGCCGCATCAGGCACCAGTTCTCCGCGACCAGCAGCGCCACGTACGGGCCGTGGTGGCCGACGCTGTTCGCGCCGGCCAGCATCTCCCGCTCCGCCGAGCGCAGCACCAGGCGCAGCTCGTCGAGGTAGATCGAGTCCAGGAAGCACGGCGGGTCATCGGCCGCGATCAGGGCGGCGCTGATCTCCCACAGCGCGCGCTCCACGTTGCCGGACGGGTAGAGGTTGCGCGCGCCCATGATGTGGGAGTAGAGCCGGATCCACAGCGTGAAGTGGTTCCGGTCGTCGAGCACCAGGGGCAGGATGCGCAGCCCCGTGTCGACGTCGACATCCTCCGGGTGCAGGCCCTGGTCCACCACCATCTGGCAGACCGTCAACGGATCCCGTCCCCGCAGGAGCATCCGTGGCCGCATCAGGCCTCCCCACCGCTCGTGGGCCGGCCCCGCAGCAGCCGGAGCAGGTTGCCGCCGAGCAGATCCGGCAGCCGCTCGTGACCGAGCCCCGCGAAGTGCGCGATCGTGACCAGCACCTGCAGCGCGGAGTAGCTGCTCGCGTATGGCAGGTCGGAGCCGTAGAGCACCCGGCCGGGGTCCACCGAGCTGAGCAGCGTGAACAGGTCGTACACGCGCACCACCGAGGTCTCGAAGTACACGTTCGAGTACGGCGCCAACACGCGCAGCGCGTCCGGCATGTCGATGAACGACGAGTGCCCCAGGATCAGCTCTAGGCCGTCGAACTCCGCGGCGAGGCCGGCCAGCTCGTCGGTGATCGCGTTCATCCCGAACCCGGTGTGGATCAGCACCGGGAGCCTGTCGGCGGCGGCCCGGGCGAACAGCGGCCGCGCGAGGCGGGAGCCCAGCTCGAACTGCTGCGCCCGAGGGTGCAGCTTGACGCCGCGGCAACCCCGGGCGGCGCTGCGTTCGTACTCGCCCTCCCACGGGCCGTTGGGGTTCAGCCGCATGAACGGGACCAGCCGGTCCGGCGCCTGCTCGTGCGCCGTGAAGACCCGGTCGTTCGGGGCCCGGAAGTCCTCGCCCTGGTCCGGGTCGTCGAACGGGAAGATCACCGCCCCGTGCACGTGGTAGCGGTCCAGCTCGGCGAGCAGCTCCTCGGAGCTCAACTCGTGCCCGTCGATGTCCTTGCCGAGGTGGGCGTGGGCGTCCCACACCTGGTGGGTGGCGAAGATGTCGCCGGTGAGGCGCTGCAGATACTCGTACGAGTGGAGTGACATCCCCGCTTCGGGGACCATCGCGACCTCGAAGTAGCGCTCGTACGGAATCCGATCTCGTCGGCGCACAGGATCATTATCCCGCGCGGACACGACGCGGGCCCCTCCACGCCGCGAGAACGGCGCGAAGAGGCCCACAATCTGGGATCGGCTAGCCGAGCAGGTGCTTCAGGGAGCGACGCACCGCGTCGGCCCGCTGCTCCGCCGTGGCCAGGCCCTCGATCCCGAAGCCGAGCCACACCGAGTCCTCGGTGGCGACCCCGGAGCCCTCCTCGAACGCCTTGACCGAGCGCTCCCAGTCGTTGGTGTTCTCAGGGGAGCCGGCCGGCGGGCCGGAGACGCTCCAGCCGCCCAGGTCGGACTCGAACGACGTCTCGTCGACCACGGAGCCGTCGACGGTCACCGCGGCGTCGTCCAGGAACGTCCCGATGCCCTGGGTGCCCCAGTCGCTGGCGTACCCGATCGAGACCTCGACGTTCGTGCCGGCGTACGCCGACAGGTCGATCGACCACTTCTGCCAGCCGCCGGAGTTGGCGGTCGCCGCGTGCCACACGCCGGTGGAGCCGGTCGGCGAGCAGTCCGCGCCCATGTAGTGCGCCAGGTGCGGATGGATCTGGTCGACCCAGCCCGACGTGCAGCTCTCACCGGTGCCCTGCTGGGTGTGCCCGTTCGCGTCCGGCAGCGTGGTCCAGTCGTCCTGGCCCGCTGTGCGGGCTTCGACGAACAGGTAGTCCCAGTCGGTTTCGATGTCGTACGTGGTCCAGAACTCCAGCTTCCCGCTGCTCGCCCCGGACAGGTCCACGGTTCGGGTGAGCCGCTTGTAGCTGCGGTCGGCCTGCTGGCTGGCCACGTAGTACTCCCCGGTGCGCGGGTCGTACGGCGCGCCGCCCGGCCGGTCCCAGCTCACCGGCGCCGAGCCGGCGAACTGCGGGAACTCGCTTGGCGGCAGGAACGACGACGTGGTCAGGAACGACGCCGTGTGGCCCTGGTTGTCCGCCGAGTCGCCGCCGTTGAGGGTTCCTTCGAAGCCCTCGAAGGCGCCGCCGGCCCCGGAGACCGGGTACGGATTGCCGTCGCCGTCCGTGCCGCCGTCGGAGACGTACGTGTACGCCCCCAGGTAGTACTGCTGGAAATCGTTGAACAGCGGCAGGCACGGGTACGTGCGGGCCGTGCACTCCGGCGGGGCGTATGGGTTGTAGTAGTACACCCCGTCGGCGGCCTGGCCGAACCCGTTGTACTGGCCGGTCATCAGAAGCTTGCCGCCCTCGTTGAGGTAGTCCCGCACCGACAGCTCGGTGTCGAGCGTCGACTTGGCGACGGTGCCCGCGCCTTGTCCGTGGTCGCGCGGCAGGATGTCGTCGCCGCTCTCCCAGACCACGGCCTGGTAGTGCGAGAGCACCCCGAGGTGGTGCGGCGACGTCCGGTCGTTGACGTCCATGTCATAGACGTCTGAGGAGTAGCCCGCCGTGGTCAGCGCGGCCTCGTAGAAGCCCACGTACTTGGCGGAGTCGCCGTCCTGCGCCGGAAGCGCCCCGGTGACGTCCTCGGTCGCCAGGATCAGCACCTCGCCGCCGACATCGCCGGCCACCCGGTAGGTGAAGCTGGCGCTCTTGACCGGGCCCTTGCCCGGTTTCAGCGCCGTGAACCAGACCTCGACAGCATCGCCGGGACGCTGCCCGCGCACCTGGCCGCGGTACTCGGCGAAGTACACGTCGCCGTCGTCGCCGTACCGCTCACCACCGGTCCACTCCTTGACGGACACGGTCTTGGTCGCGCCGCCGTTGATCCGGTACCTGAGCTGCTTCTGCTCCAGGCCGCGCCGCGCGTCGACGGCCACCGACTGGGTCGACTCGCCGTGCGAGACCGCGAACTCGTCGGTGACGAAGTCCGGGGTCGGGCCGCCGACGCCGTTCGGGCTGTCCGGGTGGTGGGTCGCCTTGGCCGTGTTGAGCGCGAACGGGAGGTTCTTCTCGTACTCCGCCCGGATCAGGTTCTCGTCCTCGGGGAAGGTGAAGATGCTCGCGCAGTCCTGCGGCTCCCACGCGTCATCCGGGTCGCTGGCGCTCGCCGTCTGGCAGGTGGACATCTCCGGGGTGAAGGCGAGGGCGCCGTACTTCTCGTGCAGGTGCTCGGTGGTCTCGCCGTTGGTGGTGTACAGCTCCGCGGAGAGGTCCGGGTCGTAGCCGGGCACACCCGGGTGCTCGTCGTCGCCGGCGAGCGCCTGGTAGACGATGTCGTCCGGGGTCGGCGTGCTAACCTGCCAGCCGGTGCCGTACAGCAGCAACTCGGCCGCCGAGTGATAGTTGATCACGTACTCGAAGCGGATCCGCTTCGCCAGGCCGTCCAGCGCCCTGGTCTCCGGCTCCGACGCGGGCTTCGCGCCACGGTAGGTCTCACTGGCGGGGTTCGGCGAGGAGCCCTCATTGTCGTACCCCCACTTGGTGGGGAAGTTGCGGTTCAGGTCGACGCCGTCGCCGGGCTTGATCACCCCATCGCCGTTGTTGTCGCGCAGGTTCTTGCGCCACAGCCGGTTGCCCTCGCTGAAGGTGAAGTCGTACCCGTCCGGGTTGGCCACCGGCAGGAACCACAGCTCGGTGGTCTTCACCAGCTCCGTGATCTCGCTGTCGCTGCCGTAGCCCCGCAGCACGTCATGCATCAGCCGCCGCACCATCTCCGGCGTGATCCACTCGCGCGCGTGCTGGCTGCCCAGGTAGAGCACCGCCGGCCGGACGCCGTCGGGCAGCGCGCGGGCGTTCTTGGTGACCTTCAGGGCGAGGATGTCCTGGCCGTTCAGGGACTTGCCGGTGTTGACCAGCTTCGCGATCTGGGGGTACGCCGACGCCGCCGTCTCCAGCTCGTCGCGGATGCCGCCCGGCTCGCTGTACGAGCGGTAGATCCTGGCCTCGTTGGTCGCCTGGTCGTCGAGCCTGGCCGACGCCCGCTCGCCGCGAACCTGCTTGACCGAGAGCTTGATGCCCTCGTCGGCGAGCTTGCGCGCCTGCGCCGGGGTCAACGCCAATTCGATCTTGGTACGGTCGTTGCCGGCCCTGGTCATCGCGGTGTCGTGCAGGTCGATGCCGGCCGCCGCTGGAAGCTTCGCCACCTGCTTGGCGGTGAGCTCTCCGGCGTACACCTCAAATTTGGATTTTCCGGGGGATTGCTGGGCGGAGACAGCGGAGGGGCCGGTCAACAGCCCCGCCACCAGCACGGCGGCGCAACCAGCCGCCACGGTAAGGCGTCTCATACGGGGTTCTCCCTGACGTCAGGACCCCTGCGCCGGCGGCTTGGCGCTGGCGTGGCGCCGCCCCCAGAGGTCCACGAGTGGTGTGCCGCGAGCATTGGCGACCGGGGCCGCACTGTCAATCGGTCATCCCGTCAGCAACTACGGAGACAGGGATAACCCGCAGCGCCCGCCGTCCCGCCCTCGGAGCCTCTGGTTCGGCGACGGGCGTTCGCTGGCGCTCCTCGCTCGCTGGCGCTCGCTACGATGCTCACTCAACTGTCGCCTCACGGGGCCCCGCTACTCTTGGCGTGCAGACTGGCCACCACTCTCGAAGGACCGACGCGACGTGTTTGACACGCTCACAGACCGGCTCTCAGGCGTCTTTGACAAGCTCCGCAGCAAAGGGCGGCTGTCGGAGTCCGACATCAACGCCACCGCCCGCGAGATCCGGCTGGCGCTGTTGGAGGCCGACGTCGCGCTGCCCGTCGTCAAGCACTTCATCGGACAGGTCCGGCATCGTGCCAAGGGCGCGGACGTGTCGCGGGCGCTGAACCCGGCGCAGCAGGTGATCAAGATCGTGCACGAGGAGCTGGTGGCGATCCTGGGCGGGGAGGCGCGCCGGCTGCGGTTCGCCAAGCAGCCACCCACGGTGATCATGCTGGCCGGTCTGCAGGGCTCCGGCAAGACCACGCTCGCCGGCAAGCTGGCGCGCTGGCTCAAGGACCAGGGCCACCAGCCGATGCTGGTCGCCGCCGACCTGCAGCGACCCAACGCCGTGCAGCAGCTCCAGGTGCTGGGGGAGCGGGCCGCAGTCGAGGTGTACGCCCCGGAGCCCGGCAGCGGGGTCGGCGACCCGGTGCGGGTGGCCGCCGACGCGATGGAGCACGCCAGGCGGCACCACCGCGACATCGTCATCGTCGACACGGCCGGCCGGCTCGGCGTGGACGCCGAGATGATGGCGCAGGCCGCCGCGATCCGCGACGCGACCACCCCCGACGAAGTGATCTTCGTGGTCGACGCCATGACCGGTCAGGACGCCGTCACCACCGCGGAGGCGTTCCGGGAAGGCGTCGGCATCACCGGCGTGGCGCTGTCCAAGCTCGACGGCGACGCCCGGGGCGGCGCCGCGCTGTCCGTGCGCCACGTCACCGGCTCACCGATCCTGTTCTCGTCCACCGGCGAGGCGCTCGGCGACTTCGACGCCTTCCACCCGGAGCGGATGGCGTCCCGGATCCTCGGCATGGGCGACGTCCTCACCCTGATCGAGCAGGCCGAGCGGGTCTTCGAGGACGACCAGAAGACCCGGATGGCCGAGAAGCTGGCCGGGGGGTCGGACTTCACGCTCGAGGACTTCCTGGAGCAGTTGCTCGCCGTCAAAAAGATGGGCCCGATCCAGAACCTGCTCGGGATGATGCCGGGCATGAACCAGTTCAAGGGCCAGTTGGACGAGCTGGACGACAAGCACATCGACCGGATCACCGCGGTCATCCGCTCGATGACACCGTTGGAGCGCGCCAACCCGAAGGTGCTCAACGGCTCCCGGCGGGTGCGCATCGCCAACGGTTCCGGCACCTCGGTCACCGACGTGAACCAGTTGGTGGAGCGCTTCCACACCGCCCAGAAGCAGCTCAAGCAGGTGAGCGGGATGTTCGGCGGCGGCCCCGGGCGCAAGGCGACCAAGTCGCCCAAGATCAAGCGCAAGGGCAAGAAGGGCAAGGTCAAGGAGCGTCGCGCGCGCAGCTTCGGCGGCGGCATGCCCGGTGGGATGCCGGGCGGGATGCCGGGCGGCCTGCCCGGCGGCATGCCGGGGCTGCCCGGGGCGCCGGCGGCCGGGGCCGAGGAGCCCGCCGACCTGCCCGACAGTTTCGACATGCCGAAGATCGACTTCTCCAAGCTCGGCAAGGGCAAGAAGGGCTGACCCGTGCGGCGCCCGCCCCCGGGACCTGGGGCGGGCGCCGCTGGGCCGTCACACCGTCAGGTCGGGCCGGTCGGTCACGCGGATCGCGTTCACGATCGGCAGGCCGAACCCGCGATGCGGGTAGAACTGCACGTTGAGCTGGCCGTCGGTCACCCGCACCGTGAAGGTGCGGCCCACGGCGGCGAAGCTGCCCGCCTCGTTCGCCACGTCCAGCCGGCGGACCACCTCGCTGCCCTCGATGTGGATGTCGAACAGCCGCTGGTTCGGCGACTGGGCGCGCAGCTCGGCGAAGTCGAGCTCCACCGTGTACACCCCGTCGGCGAGGCCGTCGAAGCGGTACTCGGTCATCCCTTCACGCAGACTCTGGTAGCGGACCGGGTCGTCGGCGCCGCTGACCGCCTTCTTGGTGGAGATGGTGTGCGACTCCCCGACGTACCCGCGCGAGCCTTCCTGGTACGCCTGGTCAGAACTCCAGGAGTCGCCGTGCACGTCGACGGTCTCGTCGCGTCCTCCGGTGTTGAGCGCCGCCTGGTAACCGGGGGCCACGACGGTCACGGGGATGGTCAGCGTCGGAGCGCGACCGCTCGCGCTGGCCACCACCAGACGCGCCGACAGGAACGAGCTGTCCGCCATGCCGGCGGCGTCCACGGTCACCCGGACCTGCTGCTGACCGCCCGGCGCCAACTCACCCGACACCGGCGTGACCTCCAGCCACGGCACGTCGATCGCCGTCCCGGACCCGGTCGCCTCCGACACGGCGTACTCGGAGCCGAGCCCGCCGCTGTTGGTCAGCGTGACGGTCCGGCTGCGGGTCTCGCCGCTAGGCGTCACGATCGCCAACTCGTCGACGGACGCCCGCACCCGCGCGGTGCGCAGCGCCACGCTCTTGGCTGTGAGGGCCGAGGCGGAGATGGTCAGGTCGTACGTCGCCGTCTCGTAGTGCTCCTTGGCGACCGTGACCTGGTAGCGGCCGGCCGGCGCCTGCAACACGTACGAGCCTTCGGCGTCGGTGGTGTCACTGGTCACCGCCGCGCCGTCCCGGGTCGCCGTCACCTCGGCCCCGGCGACCGGCTCGCCGTCGTTGGCGTCGGTGATCGCGCCGTGGCCGATGCCGGCGTCGGTGCGGAACGCGATGCCGTCCCCGGTGCTCACGGCGGGCTCGTCGAACGAGTGCTGGAACGCGACGGTGCCGTCCCCGTTCTCGATGCCGATCGTCGCGCTGCCGCCCGACTCCAGATCGTTGTCGACCCCTGAGTACCGGTACGTGACCACGCCGGTCTCGCTGATCGCCGCGGTGATCGACACCCGCGCGGTGCGGTCGCGGTAGAAGGTCACGTTGCGCCACTCCACCGAGAAGACCCGGTCCGGCGCCTCGCCCGTCACGCTGGTGTAGATCCCGGCGTCCGCGTCGACGTACAGGTCCTCCCAGAACGCGTACAGGGCCGCGTTGGGAGTTCCGGTGTACGGGATGGCGCGGTTGCCCGGCAGCGACGAGGTGGAGGCGTTGAAGGCGAGCCATCCGTTGGTGCTGACGGTGGCCGTGCGGTAGCCCTTGCCGTACAGCGCGGCCTTGAACGGCAGGGTCACCGACGCGAGCCGGTCGTCGCCGGTGAGGTCGAGCAGCTGCTCACCGGGCCGGTACTCGCCCGGCGCGTCGCCGCAGGTGTAGCCGAAGCTGTCCGCGCGCAGCGGCAGCGTCACATCCTGCCGGGTCTCGCCGGCCACGGAGACCTCCGCGGTCGCCGCGTCGGCGCACCGGTTGGCGTGCGTGACCCGCAGCGTGTAATCGCCGTGTGGCAGCGTCGCCGTGTAGTCGCCGGAGGCGTCGGTCTGGGCGCTGACCGGCGTGCCGACGACCTCGACGGTGGCTCCCGCGGCCGCGGCGCCGCTGGACAGCCGCACCGTGCCGGACAGCGTCGCCGACGGCGCCTGCTCCACGACGAAGTCCCGCACCGCGGTCTCGCCTTCGGTGACTGCCACGGTCTCGGTCCGGGTGAGGTATCCGAACTTGCGGACGCTCACGCTGTAGCTGCCGACCATGAGCCGGCTGAAGGCGTACCCGCCGTCGGCGTCGGTGGTCGTGGTGCGCAGCATCGGCCCGTCGTAGGTCACGGTCGCCCCAGCGAGCGCGGCGCCGCCGGAGGTGACCCGGCCGGCCGCCGCGCCGAGCGCCCCACGCGGTGTCGCCTCGACCGCCGCGAGGGCGTCGATGCGGCCTTCGCCGAAGACGTTGTTGTCGTCGGACGTGCCGCCGCAGGTGGTGTTGTCCACATCGACGGCGGTGTCGTCGAGGATCTGCCTGGTGGCGTCGATGTCGCCCTGGATCGCGGGGGAGGCCGACCACATCAGCGCCACCACGGCGGCGGTGTGCGGCGAGGCCATCGAGGTGCCGCTGAAGGAGGAGTAGCCACTGGGCACCGAGGAGCGGACGTTGACGCCCGGCGCCGCGAGGTTGGGTTTGATCTCGCCGTTCTCCCCGGCGCCACGGCTGGAGAAGCTGGCGATCGTGTTGTTGATGTCGAACGCGCCGGAGCTGTAGCTGATCTGGTACGTGCCCGGCGAGCCGGAGGTGTTGCAGCTCGGCCCGGAGTTGCCGTTGGAGAACGCCGGGAAGATGCCGGCCGCGATCCAGGACCGGACGGTCTCGGCGTACCAGGGGTCGTACGTGCCGGAGCCCCAGGAGTTGTTCACCACGTCCGGCGCCAGGTCCGGGCGGGGGTTCTGGCCGGACAGGTCGGTGGGCGCCACGATCCACTGGCCGGAGGCCAGCAGCGACGCGCGGGTGCAGGAGCTGGACTCGCAGCCCTTGGCGGCGATCCAGGTCGCTCCGGGCGCGACGCCGATCTGGTTGCCGGCGCCGTCGTCGCCGATCATGGTTCCGATGGTGTGGGTGCCGTGGCCGTTGTTGTCACACGGGGCGGCGCCGGCGCACACCCCGGCGGGGTCGAACCAGTGGTAGTTGTGGTCGAGCGTGCCGTCGGCGCTCCTGCCGCGGTACTGGCCGGCGACGGCCGGATGGTCGAACGCCACCCCGGTGTCGATGTTGGCCACGACGATGCCTTCGCCGCGGACTCCGTGCTGGCTCCACACCTCCGGCGCCCGGACCCGGTCGACGTTCCACTCGACGCCGTTGACCCGCTGCTCCTCGTCACCGGCGATGGGTTTGGGCACGGTCACCGGCTCGTCGGCTTCGATCCGCTCGACTTCCGGCAGCGCGGCGAGGGCGCGCGCCAGGTCGGCGTCCCCGGTGACGAACAGCGAGTTGTCGATCCAGTAGGAGGTGTACTCGGCGCGTTCGCGGTCGAGCAGGCGCCGCGCCGACGCCTGGGTCCTGGCGGCGTGGCGCACCTTCGCGGCGCGCACGTGCCCGGCCTTGTCGGCCTTGGTCCTGAGCTTGCCGACGCCGGTCAGGTCGGCTTCGCTGTCGAGCACCGCCCAGAACCCGGCGGTGTCCTTCTCGGCCAGGTCCTTGCGGACCTCGCGGTCGATCTTCTGGTCGACCCGTGCCTCGGCGACGGAAGGGCCCGCGGTCGCGTGCGCGACGGCGGGCCCTGGGGCGAACGGAAGCGCCAAGCCGGCGATCATTACCGCCAGCGTCGGGCGCCATCGTCGTGATGTGATGCTCACGGCGTCTCCTCTCCTCAGGGGTGCCCTGGGGAGGGAATAATCGCATAGATGGATATCGATGAAGAATACTTGCGGCGTGCCGAAAATCGCGGGCGCCGTCGGACGGCTGCGACGCCGCGCGGGCACGATGGTCCACACTGACTGACATCCGGCTCCGGCGATGCGGGCCGGCGCGGCAAGCCGAGCGATGGAGGCGTGAATGGCGCTGCATGTGCGCGGAGCAGTGTTGCCCGACGACGAGGTGCGCGACCTCTATCTCGTCGGCGACCGGGTGACCTACGAGCCGGTGAACGGGGCCGACACGATCGCGGACTCCGGTTTCGTGCTGCCCGGACTGGTGGACGCGCACTGCCACATCGGCATCGCGCCCGGTGAGAAGCCGGTGACCTCCGTCGCTCAGGCGCGGGAGTTGGCGCTGGTCAACCGGGGCGCCGGAGTGCTCGCGATGCGCGACGCCGGCTCGCCGTACCCGTATCCGGAGCTGGACGACGACCCGGAGCTGCCGCGCCTGGCGCGGGCCGGCCGGCACCTCGCGCCGCCGAAGAAGCACCTGCGTGGCATCCCCCTGGAGGTGACCGCCGACGAGGTCGTGCAGGCGGCGACCGCGCAGGCGAAGGCCGGCAACGGCTGGGTCAAGCTGGTGGCCGACTGGCTCGACCGGGAGGTGCGGGATCTGGCCCCCTGCTATGACGAGGACGTCACTCGGGCCGTCATCGACGCCGCGCACGCCGCCGGCGCGCGGGTGGCGGCGCACACCTTCGACGAGGCGACGGTGGCGATGCTGGTGCGCGCGGGGGTCGACTCCGTCGAGCACGGCACCGGCCTGTCGGTCGACCTCGTCGACGAGATGGCCCGCCGGGGCACGGCCCTGGTCCCCACGATGATCAACATCGAGCGGTTCGCCGAGATCGCCGAGATCGCCGACCGCCGCTTCCCCGGGTACGCCGAGCACCTGCGCTCGCTGCGCCGGCGGTTTCCCGGGGTGGTGCGCAGCGCGTATGAGGCCGGAGTGCCGATCCAGGTCGGCACCGACGCGGGCGGCAGCATCCCGCACGGGCTGGCCGCCGAGGAGATGCTGCTGCTGCACGCCGCCGGCATGGCGGCGTCAGACGTGCTGGCCGCGGCGTCCTGGGGCGCCCGGGACTGGCTCGGCTTCCCGGGCCTGGTCGAGGGCGGCCTGGCGGACCTGGTGGTCTATCCGGAGGACCCGCGCCGGGATCTGCGCGTCGTGCGCGGCCCCAGCCGGATCGTGCTCCGCGGCCGGGTGATCAAATAAGCCGGCCGCGGCGGGAGCCGCTGCCAGCCCGTCCGATGGCGGGCCGGGTCCGCGGTCACGGTAGGTTGAACTGGTAGCTCACATAAGGCTCCGCATGGTCTCAATAGCATCAGCCAGGTGGCGGGGGCGTAAACCGAGCTTGTACGATCCGCGGCACCGAGATTTTCACTGCCCGATGGCCAGGCGCCCCGCTGCGTCGCGGACTCACGCGCGCACGGCGCCGGCCACCACTCAGCATTCCCGGTGGAGGTACGACGCGATGCCCGCTGTCTGCGTGCTCCGAGTCCGCGGCGGCGCCGATCGTGAGGTCAGGTCCGATGGCTGAGGCGATGACCGGGGCTCCCAGGTCACGTGTCGTCGATCTCTGGCGGCACCGCAGCACGGTGCGGGTCCTGGTGCAGCGGGACCTCACGATCAAGTACCAGCAGTCCGCCATGGGTTACCTGTGGTCGCTGGTCGAGCCGATGGCGATGGCGGCGATCTACTGGTTCGTCTTCGGGGTGCTGATCGGCGACCGGGTGGCGCCAGAAGGCGGCCGGGAGATGTACCCGCTGTTCCTGGTCTCGGGCCTGTTCGCCTGGCTGTGGATCAACTCCACGATCACCGAGGCGACCCGTGCCCTCACCTCTCAGGCGCAGATGATCAAGACCGTGCGGGTGCCGCGCGAGGTGTACCCGATCGGTCGCGTGGTGGCGCGCTTCGCGGAGTACCTCGCCGCGTTCCCGGTGCTGATCCTCTTCGTGGTCGTCTTCGGCGGGGACGTCGGCTGGCACACCTTCTCGCTGCTGCCCGCGTTGCTGCTGCAGGCCGCGCTGCTGTTCGGGTTCGCGCTGCTGGTGGCGCCGCTGAACGTGATGATGCGCGACATCGAGCGGATGACCCGGCTGCTGCACCGGGTGCTGTTCTACAGCTCGCCGATCCTCTACCCGCTCGGCCTGGTCGAGGACTCCGGTCTGCCGGGATGGGTCGTGAGGCTGTACGAGCTGAGCCCGCTGGTCGGGATCTTCCAGCTGCACCACGCGGCCTGGTTCCCGTCCGAGTTCCCCTCCGCCGCGATGCTCGCCACCACGTCGGTGGGGTGCGTCGGGATGCTGCTGCTCGGTTGGTGGTCGTTCCGGCGGCTGGAGCCGACCGTGTTGAAGGAGCTGTGATGCTGGACCAGCCTGTGATCGAGGCGCGCGGCCTTGGCATCAAGTTCGTCAAGCAACGCCGTCGCAAGCTGCG
>WHSM01000322.1 GCA_009380105.1 Micromonosporaceae bacterium | reverse complement strand
GGCCGCGCTGGACTCGTCGAGCTGCTCCTGCGGCTTGCGCCACCCGGTGAGCCCGGGAAGCTTGGTGAGGTTGGTGGTCGCCCACCAGGTCAGCCGGCCGAGGCGCCGGGCGTACCAGTCGCCGATCCGGGTCGGGTCGCCTGCGAAGACGAAGCGGCCGCCGGGCTTGAGCACCCGCAGCACTTCGCGCATCGCCGCCTCCACGTCCGGGATGTGGTGCAGCACCGCGTGCCCGACCACAAGATCAAAAGAATTGTCGTCGTACGGGATCTTCTCGGCGTCGGCGGGCCGGCCCTCCAGGTCCAGGCCGAGATTGGCGCCGTTGCGCTTGGCTGCCTCGACCATCTTCGGAGAGATGTCGGTGACGGCGCCCTGTTTGATCACGCCGGCCTGCATCAGGTTCAGGATGAAGAACCCGGTGCCGCAGCCCAGCTCCAGCGCGGTCGGGTACGGCCAGCCGTCCTCCCCCGCGATGTAGGAGAACCGGTCGCGGGCGTAGTCGATGCAGCGCTCGTCGTACGAGATGGACCATTTCTCGTCGTACGTGTCGGCTTCCCAGTCGTGGTAGAGGATGTTCGCCTGCTTCGGGTCGCTGCGCGCGGCCTCGACCTCGGCCCAGCCGACCGTGGCGCCTGGCTCGGCCCTGGCTCCCGACTCGGCGCTGGCATCTGACTCGGCCACCGCTACCTCCCGGTGAACTTCGGCCGCTGCTTGGCCACGAAGGCCTCCATGCCGACCTGCTTGTCCTCGGTGGCGAACAGCCCCGCGAACAGATGGCTCTCCAGCGCCAGGCCGCTGGCCAGGTCCACGGCGAGCCCACCGTCGACCGCGGTCTTCGCCGCGCGCAGCGCCTGGGCGGGGCCCTCGGCGAACTGCTTGGCGTACTCGACAGCGGCGGAGTAGACCTCGGCCGCGGGGACGACGCGATCGGCGAGCCCGACCTGCGACGCCTCGCCGGCGTCGACGAACCGGCCGGTGAAGACGATGTCCTTGGCCTTCGACGGGCCGACCAGCCGGGACAGCCGCTGGGTGCCGCCGGCGCCCGGGATGATGCCGAGCTTGATCTCGGGCTGGCCGAGCTTGGCGTCCTCGGCCACGATCCGGATGTCGCAGGCCAGCGCCAGCTCGCAGCCGCCGCCGAGCGCGTACCCGGTGATCGCGGCGATCACCGGCTTCGGGATCCGCGCGATCGCGTCGAACGCCGAGGACAGGTCGCCGGCCCGGGCGACCATGTCGGCGTAGGACATGTCGGCCATCTCTTTGATGTCGGCCCCGGCCGCGAAGACCTTCTCCCCGCCGTACACGACGACGGCCCGCACGTCGCTGGCGGTCGCCTCCTGCGCGGCGGCGCGCAGCTCCTCCTGGACCTGCATGTTGAGCGCGTTCATCGGCGGTCGCTCCAGCCGGATCACGCCGACGCCGGTCGCTCCCTCAGGGTCAGCCTCGAAGCGTACGAACTCTCCCACCTGTGCACCTCCGCGAAACAGGGCCTGCGCGGGCAGCCTATCGGTACCGGACGGTAACGCCACGCGGGGCGCGTCGCCGCGTGACCCGACGCCAGCCATGCGGCACCATGCGGGGATGACGCGGACAGTCCTGATCACTGGAGGCTCCGGGGGCCTCGGCAACGGAGTCACCCACGCGTTCCTCGCGGCCGGCTGGCGCGTGGTGGTGCCGTGGATCGTGGAGTCGGAGTTGCCGCGCCTCGGTGAGCACGAAGGGCTGGAGATCGTACCAGCGGATCTGTTCGAGCCGGAGTCGGCGCGGCGGGCGACGGACCTGGCCGCCGGTGATCCGAACGCGCCGCTGTCCGCCGTGGTGAACCTGGTCGGCGGGTTCGCGATGGGCGGCCGGGTGCACGAGACCGACGTCGCGGAGTTCGAGCAGCAGCTACAGCTGAATCTGCGCCCCACGTACCTGGTGAGCCAGGCGGCGCTGCCGCACCTGATCGCGGGATGCGGCGGCGCGATCGTGTGCGTGTCGAGTCGGGCCGCGCTCCGCCCGTTCTCCGGGGCCGCCGGCTACATCACGGGCAAAGCCGCGGTGCTGGCGCTGGTCGACGCGATGGCGACCGAGTACGCGTCCGACAATGTGCGCGTCAACGCGGTCCTGCCGAGCGTGATCGACACCCCGGCGAACCGGGCCGCGATGCCGAACGCCGACCACGACTCCTGGGTGAAGCCGGAGCGGATCGGCGAGGTGATCCGGTTCCTGTGCGAGGACAGCTCTGGCATCGTCAGCGGCGCCCACGTCCCGGTGTACGGCAACGCGCGTTAAGAAACAGCGCCGGTCACCAAGGCCGCGCGCCCGGCCGTTACCGGGCGTCCGACCATGCTGCGCGTCTTGCCCACGAAGTTGATCACTCTCTGGACACTGTGCCGCCGCGATCACCGCGAATCGTGCAGCAGAACGCCCAACGCATGATCACACCCGCCAGGTGGCGCCGCAGGATGCCCCATGCGTGATCAAACCGGTCCGGTGGAGTCGGGCTTGCTGACGATGACGCGGCCGACCTCATCGGACGGGACGATCTCGTGGCCGAGCGGGGTCAGGGAGACCGGGACCAGCTTCAGGTTCGCGATCCCGAACGGGATCCCGATGATCGTGATCATCAGCGCGATCGCCGCGAGGATGTGGCCGAGCGCCAACCACCAGCCGGCCACGACGAACCAGATCACGTTGCCGACCCCGGAGAGGCAGCCGGAGGTCGGCTTGCGCACCAACTCCCGGCCGAACGGCCACAGCGTGTAGTTCGCGATCCGGAACGACGCCACCCCGAACGGGATCGTGACGATCAGCAGGAAGCAGATCAGCCCGGCGAAGGCGTACCCGAGGGCGAGCCAGAACCCACTGAGGACCAGCCACAGGAGATTGAGGAGGAAGCGCACCCGGCCCAATCTGTCACAGATCAGACCGGCGCGACGGCTGGCGCGCGCCGGATCCGCAGCGACATCCACGCGGCCGCCATGCACAGGCCGCCCGCGATGTACCAGGCGAGGTGGTACGCGCCGAAGTGGTCCCGGATCGCGCCCGCGCCGACGGCCGCGATCGCGGCGCCGATCTGGTGCGAGGCGAACACCCAGCCGAACACGATCGGACCGCTGAGCCCGAAGTGGTCGCGGCACAGCGCGACGGTCGGCGGCACCGTGGCGATCCAGTCCAGCCCGTAGAACAGGATGAACACCCACATGCTCGGGCGCACATCCGGCGCGAACAGCATCGGCAGCACCAGCAGCGAGGCGCCGCGCAGCGAGTAGTACGCGCCGAGTAGCACCTGAGGCCGCACCCGGTCGGTGAGCCACCCGGACAGGATCGTGCCGGCCACGTCGAAGACGCCGACCAGTGCGAGCAGACCGGCCCCTGTCGTGTACGGCATGCCGTGGTCGTGCGCGGCGGCGACGAAGTGGGTGCCGACCAGCCCGTTGGTGGAGATGCCGCAGATCGCGAAGCCGCCCGCGAGCAGCCAGAACACGCGGGTGCGCGCGGCGGCGGCCAACGCCGACACGGCGCGGGACGCGGCCCCGCCAGGACCAGGGGACGTCTCGTCCGGGGCGTCCGGCAGCGCCCCGTACGCCGTGGTCCCGACGTCGCGCGGGTGCTCCCGCAGGAACAGCAGCACCAGCGGCACGACGGCCAGGCACACCACGGCGACCAGCAGCGACGCCGTGCGCCACCCGTGGCCGGTGGCGAGGTGCGCGACCAGGGGCAGGAACACCAGTTGCCCGGTGGCGCCGGCCGCGGTGAGGACGCCGCTGACGATCCCGCGCCGGGCGACGAACCAGCGGCTGACCACGGTGGCGACGAAGACCATCGACATGGAGCCGGTGCCGACCCCGACCAGCACGCCCCAGAACAGGATCAGCTGCCAACTCGCCGTCATCAGCACCGGCAGCCCGCTGCCCGCCGCGACGAGCAGCAACGCGCCGACGACGACGCGGCGCATGCCGAGCCGTTCCATCAGCGCCGCCGCGAACGGAGAGATCAGCCCGAAGAGCACCAGGTTGATCGAGACCGCCGAGCCGATCGTCGCGCGGGACCAGCCGAACTCCCGGTGCAGCGGGTCGATCAACACGCTCGGCACCGACCGGAACGCCGCGGCGCCGAGCAGGATCACGAACGCGACGGCGGCGACCACCCAGGCCCAGTGAAAGCCCGTGGCGGTCGCCTGGTTCCGGTCCTCAAGCTGCGTCACGCAGCAAGCTTCGACGATCTTTTTCATGGGTACGAGTGGCAGAACCGCCACCATATGAAAGAATTCGGCCATGCCTGTTGATCCCATGCCTGATGTCCCGCTGACCACACCGCACCGGGTCGCCGTGCTCGCGTTGGAGCCGGTGGTCGGGTTCGACATGACCATCGCGCCGACGATCTTCGGGGCGGCGCGCGACGCCGACGAACAGCCGATGTACCAGGTGAGCGTCTGCGGCCTCACCGCCGGCCCGATCCCCACCAGCCACGGCTTCGCAGTCGTGCCGCAGCACGGCCCGGGGCCGATCGCCGAGGCGGACACCGTGGTGATCCCCGGCACGTACCTCGACGGGCCGGTGTACCAGGGCGAGCTGCCGCCCGCCGTGGCCGAGGTGCTGGCCCGGATCCGGCCCGACGCCAGGATCATGTCCATCTGCACCGGCGCCTTCGTGCTCGCCTCCGCGGGGCTGCTCGACGGCAAGCGCGCGACCACCCACTGGGCGCACGCCGAGCGGTTCGCGAAGCTCTACCCGGCCGTCGACCTCGACCCGGGGGCGCTGTTCGTCGACGAGGGCGACGTGCTCACCTCCGCCGGGGTCGCCGCCGGGGTCGACCTGTGCCTGCACGTGGTCCGCGGCGACTTCGGCAGCGAGATCGCCAACCGGGCCGCCCGCCGCTGCGTGGTGCCGCCGGTGCGCGCTGGAGGGCAGTCCCAGTTCATCGAGCAGCACCTTCCGGAGCCCGGTGTCGACGGCACCGCGCCGACCCGCGCCTGGGCGCTGACCCGCCTCGACCAGCCGCTGGACGTGACGACGCTGGCGCGCCACGCCACGATGAGCGTGCGCACCTTCAGCCGCCGGTTCGTCGCCGAGACCGGGCTGACCCCGGCGCGCTGGCTCGCCCAGCAACGCCTGGAGCACGCCCGCCACCTGCTGGAGACCACCGACCTGCCGGTCGAGCGGATCGCCAGCAAGGCCGGGCTCGGCACCGGCGCCACCCTGCGCCAGCAGATGCGCAGCGCGCTCGGGGTGGCGCCGATCACGTACCGGAAGACCTTCCGCGCCTCCTGAGCGGC